>PAHI01000001.1 GCA_002705575.1 Fidelibacterota bacterium
AATTTATTTTTAATTTAAATAGGATGAAGTCATATTTTGATAAGCGAAAGTCTTCTCTTTACTAAAATCTTGATACCCAATATTTTTAAATTTTATTTCATCAGCCCAGGTAATTATTTTTTGTTTTTTTCTTTTCCTGGAAGAGTCTATAGTCATATTAGATAGAAATACAAAATCTTTATGAAGATCATTTCTATTTTTTTTTATGATTCTAAGCTGATTAGTATTTAAGTGGGTTCTATTAGATCTATTGTTCTCTAAAAAAGTAACAAACCATACAGAGGTTCCGTCAGGAAAGACCCCAAAGTCTCTTCCTTCTACATAATTTCTATTTAGAGAATAAATAGAAATAGCCACTTCTCTAAGAGTATCATTAACATCATAAGAGTCATCTTGACTAGTTTCCATATTGGGATTTTTAGTGGTATTAAACATTATATCAGTTTTATTTCCAAATAATTTATAGATATTAAATTGATTTCGATTACATTGATAATTATATTTATTAAGTGGAACCTGAAAATTTTTATTAATATTAGGACGATTAAACCAATCTTTTATTCTGACTAATAAACTTTGACTTTTAGTTTGTTTATTGTTTGCTTCGGTTGATGCCTCAACCGGATTAATGACCTTATCTTGATTATCACTAGACAATAATTTTCTCTCAACATGACAGTAATTTGATTTAGAACAATTATCTCCACCTCCGCCATCTAAAGTTAGGACTCCTTTGATGTAATTACCACCTTGTCCGTACATTTTATAGAGATTTTTGTATCTATTTTGTTCTAGTTCACCCATATCAGCATATGACATTGGATTAGCTTCACTGATTGTTCGATACCATTTATTTTTATCAAGGGTATTGTTTCCTTGTACATTTGGACAATTCTTAAATAGGTCTCTTTCGTATAGTTCATTACTTGTAGTAAATTGTGAAGATACATCTTCAGGCTCTGTGGGAACAATGTAAAAATATTTATTAAAACAGCTCTCTCCCTGAAAATCATCGCAAAAAATCTCTCTTCCCTCGTCTTTTCCTTCTTCTTCACTCACATAAGAATCTTGAGAAATGTTCACGTAACCTGTCAGATCAGTTAATGGAGAATCCACGGATGTAGACTGTTCATTCTGAGAGGCAAGAATACTTGCGGAGGTAAACCAAAGTGCTCTTCCAGTATCAGAGTGAGTAATAGAATATTGATTTCCTTTTTTCTTTTTTATAATCCATTGACAATCAGACATCATCTCATTGAAGGTTCTTTTATCTTTAACGTCAGTAGAAATATTCAATTCTTCAAGAGTTTCCTTTTTGACGAAATATAGAGTCAGTTTTCTGATCTCTTTATTATCGTCTAAATTGGCATTAGAAAGTGGAATCCCTGTCGCTAAATTAAAGTTATTTTCTAGCTGATAGTTTATTCCAAATGATAAAAATGTTTCTGTTTTTTTATTAAAGATCATATCAGTTCCTGTTTCTGGATTGGTAAAAATGGTCCATCTAAAGTTATCACTAGGAATTTCAGAAGAGTTTTTGTTTGCGTAAAAAATTTTTCCGAATTGGGATTCTTCCCTGTAGTATAAAAATCCGATTGAGTTAGAATATAAATTATGGATATTATTGTTATTACAACATACAATATAGAGGTCGTATCCATATTCAATTAATTCTTCTTTTTCCCAATTAAGATTTTGATAGACTACCGACAATAAAGATGTTTTTTTCTGAGGAATACTAGGAAAATTTATAAGTGAGTTTTCATTATCTTTATTCGTAGTTAAAAAGTAAGAGTATTTATACATATTGTGGTATAATTTAATTACTCCAGGTTTATCACCCATTGAATTAATTTTAATATTTGAAACCTTTAGAGGTGCTTCGGCTATAAATATAATTGAGGTATTATATTTTTCAGGTTCATCACTTTCTTTAAACTCAATCTCAAAGTCATAAATAGGGCTTTCTCTAATTGTGTAATTAGTGTACATAGTTAAATAGTTCTCCTTAAAATATAAAGCATTATTTGAATCCCGTAACTTATCTTTATCTTCCCATCTCTGAGTACTTAACTGCCAATCTCGGTCTTTTAAAATTCTTTCTTTCATCCCACCGGCTTGTCTAATTAGGGTTGTGTGTCTATGATCTTTTCTCCATTGCCAACGATTATTTGTATCTTTATAAAGACTATATGTTTTGGTGTTCTCCGTTATTTCTTTTAATATATCTACTTTAGTAGTAATATTTTCATAATTCTCCAACCAAATATCCTTCCCATTAATGATTGAGCCTGGCTTCATGGTACCACTAACTCGATAATTAGATGGTTCTTCAGCAAATGAGTCTCTTGATTTACATATTGAAGGTTGAATAGTATCATTTGACCTAGTCCATTCAGTTACTTTTAGATTACTTTGGTTATTTATAGCCGGACAGTTAGGCAAGGGCTCATTTACAAACAAGGTGGCATCTTGACCAACCAAAGAAGAATAGACATCCTTCCGAGCATATTGTATTTTTTTTCTTTTAGTTTCTAAATTATCAGAGTGTTCTTTAAAGTTATAGATATTGGGGGAAGAGTAAGAACTTGAACTTGACTCAGTTTCGGTTTCAGAGGTTGATTCAGGTAGAGCTTCACAGGTTCTATAATTTTCTTCTGTTTGATTAGGTCTCCACGTGGTCCCATTATTAGGTTCCCAAAAGAGATTTTTAGTATAATTGATAGTATTTTTTTGAGCATAAATATCATTTTTTCTGTCATCCCCAGACATTCTTGAACGAGCCCAATTCATTTGCCAATATCTATCGTGATAAGGTCTCCAATAATCAAAATTACTATATTTTTGTTGACAATTTCCCAGATTCTCATATAAAAAATTACTGTAGGCATTATATCTTACATTAAGTGGAGCATAATTTATGTCTATCCCACCCCTGGTATCAGAAACACTTCCACTACTTTGGTAATTATTTCCAGCATATCCAGCCAATCTATTTTTTTGCCATTTATAAACATGATTCACGTCTTCAAGACTTTCTTGATTAATATTATAGGGTGGAAACGAGGAACCATTAAACCAAACATTATAAGCTCGTAGATAAGCTCTCATACTACCCATTAAAGGTCCATTTGGATACCAAGCTATTAATACCCTCAGATATTCCAAGGTATACCAACTTGAATAAATTGCTCTCCAGAAATTACTATTAGAGGCTCTAAAATTATTGTTTAGGTCTGAGTTTCCAATATCACTGTAGTCTCCAGGATTATAAACATATCTTGCTAATCGGTTTCTTAAATTTATGAGATCTTGATTTGAACTTCCTCTGGTATCGTTAACATCAACTTGATAATAGTTATTTACATAATCATTAGCTGATTTAATATCACTTAAAATTGTATGACAATTATTGACAATCCTCATACAATTATCAGCTCGACTTCTATCAAAATCACCATCAAATCTGGTTGACCAAGGGTGTTGACTGGCTTTATCAATGTATCTTTTGAAATTATTAGAGAGATCTCTGAGGTAAGTTTCTAATTTGTCAGCATAGTTTTCTTGGTTACTAAAGTTTCCAAAATCATAACCTTTTAATGTATTAATGTAATCTTGAGAAAACTTAACTATGGTATTTGTTTTTCCATTATTCCATTTTCTGGCTCTATTTTGAGGAATATTTCGTCCATCTCTATCACACCCATATAACCTACATGATTTCATAGGATTTTTAAACATTCTATCAGCATTCGGGAATCTACAACCATCACAAACATTATCAAAGGACTCCCTAATCTTCGGTGATTTCTTACTTATTAAAAAAAGGATTGATATTATTATAACTATTAAAATGGTTCCTGAAATTATTGTGTTCATCTCAATTATTATTAACAAATATTTTAATAAATGTTAATAACTTTCTTTTTTAAATAAACTGTAAAAAAAAATATAAATACCCTTAAGTAGGGAGATCTATTATTTGATTATTATAGGCATAAACTTTCCGTTCATTACAGTCGAAACCAGCATATTTAAATTTGAGTCTATCATCCCAAAATAATAATTTTTGTTTTGATATTAGATTAGTGACGGATGCCATGTTGGCTAATGTAACATAATTTGTGAATATGGTATTGGCATTCCCAGTAACTATTCTTAATTTAGAATAATTTAAATAAGTCTTACTATCCCTACCATTATCTAAGACATTTCTAAACCAAATTGAGGTTCCTCCGGGAAAAATTCCAAAATCTCTCCCTTCTATGTATTGACTATTGGTAGAGTAAATCTTTAGAGCTATTTTTCGATTCGAATCGTTATCAGCATAACTGTCATCTTGAATGGTCTCTAAATTAGGATTTTTGGTAGAGTCAAATGTTTGTTTTAATTGATTTCCATATACCTTATAGATATTTATTTCATCTCTGGTACATTTATAATTGTATTTTCTTAAAGGAACACTTACTGTTTTATTTCTATTCCTATTTCTTTTATTTTTATAAGAAACAGTCATATTTTTGCTCCCCGTTTGTTTATTTGAGGGTTGACTGGTCTGAATAACCGAATTGACATTTCGGTCAGAGGTGTCACTTGTTAGGAGACTTTTAGTAACATGACAAAAGTTTGAAGTAGCACAATTACTACCTCCTCCACCCCTCAGAGATAAAACACCGCTTTTATAATTTTGTCCATCTCCATATAATTGGTAAAGATTACTAAATTCATTTTGTTCGGGATTATTTATGTCAGCATATGAATACTTATTATTAGAATCATAGGTTCCAAACCACTTACTATTGGTAAGTGTATTGTTCCCTTGTTGATTAGAGCATTGAGAAAATAGATTAGTAGGTAAACTCTCAACAGATAAAGTGGAGGTAATATCTTCAGGAGAAGATGGAGCAAAGTAGAAATTTACATTGTAACAATCGCTGGTTGAGGATTTATCACAGTAAGAACCACTTATATTTTGTTGTTCCTCTTCAGTCTCTTGGCTAATTGGCTCTGTAAAATTAATATATCCATTAACTGAAGTAAGAGGAGCAGTCAAACTATCTGAGTCAGAAGATGTTGATGAACTAGTGCTTAATTGAAAACTATTAGCTGTAAACCATAATACTCTACCAGTAATATGGGTAATAGTGTATTGATTATTACCCAAACTTTTAATATACCAACTACAATCATTTAACATGCCAGTGTAAGTTTGATTGTCATTATAATCATCTGAGTTTTTATAAGTTTCAAAATCTGTAAAAGATAAGAAATACAAAGTATTTTTTCGAATTTCTAAATTATCATTTAGGTTCTCATTAGCTATTGGGATTCCTGTACTTAAACCATAATTACTTTCTAATCGATAGTATATTCCTAATCCTAAGAATGTTTTTGAATTTTTATTATATATCATATAAGTGTTAGTACTCGGATTTTTTACAAGCGTCCACTTAAAGTCATCTTCAACCGTATTATTATCATCTTTGCTACCAAAATATAACTTTCCAAATTGAGAACCTGAGTGATAATAAAGAAAACCATTTGAAGATGAATATATATCATTATGATCTTGCATTTTACTACATATGATATTTATATCATAGCCATAATGGATCATTTCATCTAGATCCCAGGTCAAGTTATTGTAAATTACTGAAAGTATCGGTGAATTTACCCCCTTTATTGGAGGTAAAGAAATTGAAGTGACTGGTTCAGTTAGATAATCAGTATATTGATACATATTTTTATAGAGACGGATACAACCTTTATGACCTACTGAGGATTTTATTTGAATATTAGACACCGTGGTGTTGCTATCGTCACTATTAACTAAGATTAAGGAAGACCTAAACACCATCTCATTACCATTCATGGTGAATGATAATTCAAAATCATAAATTGGACTGTCCATTAACTTGAGACTATTGAACATTTCTAAATACTTATCCACAAAGTAAATACTATTATTAGTAACTTTATTTGAATTCATATTCTCCCATTCATGGGTACTAAGGTTCCAATCTCTATCTTTTAGTATTTCACCCATTAAACTCCCCGATTGTCTCATTAAATCAGTATGAGTGCTATCTTTAGAGTTATAATTGAAACTATTTTCAGTGATAGTTTTAAGTTGTTTAACTTTCTCTTTCATAGTTCTATAATTATCAATCCAAATATCTTGTCCATTAACAATATATCCAGCCTTCATTTTCCCTGATATATCTTCTGAAGTCCCTATTCTATAACTGGATTTCTCAGAATCAAAGGAGTTCTTAGAAAGACATTCATTGTCTTGATTAGAGTCTATAGACCGTGTCCATGAAGTTATTGGTAAGTTTTCTTGATTATCCACCACCGGACAGACACTAAGATTCTCAGAAATATTTTGTGATACCACATCCTCACCATACATAGATGAATAGACGTCTCTTCTGGCGTACTGAATTTGTTTTCTCTTTAACTCGACATTATCAGAATATTCCTTAAAATTAAAGACACCTGAAGTAGTATTACTTATTTTTCCGTTGACAACCATATTACATTGACTGTAGTTACTTTCTTCAAGATTTGGTCTCCAAGTTGACGTGCTATCATTCCAAAATACATTTTTAGCGTTATTAACAGATGATTTTTGGGCCTCGGTATCTGAGTTAAAATAAGATGTTTCTAAACTAGTCTTGGCATCATTCATGGAATTAAATCTAGTGGTTGTTTGAGACCAATTGTCAATAGTGTCATTGTAAAGATTATTGCAATTTCCTAAATTTTCATAAAAATAATTATTATAAGCAGTTTCTCTTACCTTTCTCGCCAATAGGCTACTATCAGTTACATTACTGTCTTGAATTACATTATTGGGAAGATATTTATCTCCGGCATATCCATCCATGTAAGTTTTAAAATACTTATAGACATGATTATTACTATAATTATTTACATTTATTTGTTTTATCTTTCCACCCGTGAAATAACCTTCATAATTTTTCATAGAATTTCTCATTGTTCCTAAATCAGGTATAGAAGATGATGAAATGATTCCTTGATATTTCAAAATCAAATCTCCTAAATATTGTAACATATGATGAGTATAGTCAATGGCTTTCCAAAAATCGGTGTTTGAGGACCGATGGTTGTTTCCCCCTAAATTAGAGTTTTTGTCACTGTAATCTCCGTTTGAATTGAAATAATTGTAGAATCTATCAACAATTGGCTTAAAATTAGTATTATAATTTAAATCATTTAGATCAGAAACTTTAATTTTATAGTATGTATTTATTAACTCATAGGCACTAATCAATTCATTTAAAACATTGTTCTGTTGCTTAATAGCTTCATAACGATTATCTAAATCTGCTGCTACCCCCTCACCAGGAAAACCCCATTGAGATGCTGTCATGTTACTAATCATATTCCAGGCACTACTATTAAGAGTATTTCGAACACTTATGAGACTAGAAAGATAATTACTACTATGATTGAACTGAAAGCTTGCCCCTTTGAGATAACTATTATAATAATTATAGTAGGGCATCATCGCAGTAACTTTCTTACTATCCCAAGCATTACCAAGTCTTTCTCTTTCAGAAGGCGGGCATCCATTACTTATATAACATTTAAGCTCACCTCCTTTTATACCTGTTTTAAAATAATTATCCCAAAGATTATTATTACAATCAATGGAACAAGTACTTGAAAATGATTCCTTTTTTTTTGAATACTTTAAGGAAAAGATAATTACACACATGATTACAATTATCAATAAAATACTGATACTTAAGATAGAATATCTCTTATCAAACATAATTTCCCTTTAATTAAAATACTCAAAGATTTTAATTAGAACAAAATATCAAAAAAAATTAATTTCCTTATTTTTTATTTTTTATTTTTTTTTCTCTTGAGTTTATTTCGTGTGAGTGTTCCTCGATTATCTTGAATAAAATCTACAAAATTATTAGCTTGATTACTATTATTATTAAAATATTTATTACATAGGCTAAATAGCAATACCTTACTGAGAGGTTTTTTTTGCTTGGTTTCAGTTAAAATCAACTGACCATCATTAATATTAAAATGGGGGATTTCTTTGGATTTCATAAATTCAGTAATAAATTCCTGAAGTTCTTTCTTTTTTTTTTTTCTTTCTCTTAGAGCTTTATTAAGCTTTTCAATCTCGTCATCAATTGATAGCCACTCTTTAATTACTTGTTGAGCCTGACTCATATCATTATTACTCAAAGCGACTTGAGTGTTATTTTGAGAGCTCTCATTAGCTTGAACATTAGATAATGGATTCATACTTGTCAAAGGACTTTCAAAAAATTGATTCATTTTTAAAGATTAATAATAAATATTTTTTAAATAGAATTATTAATATTAATTGAATTTTAAATAAGTGACTTATTTAGTTTTTTTTTTATTACTCTTCTTTTTATTTGATTTTTTATTTTTTTTGGAACCAAAAAGTCCACTTAGGAAAGATATACCAGAGGGAGCCAATTTGGCTAAAGATCTTCTTCTTGTAGCTGCTTTTTCTGCTTCTGCTGCTACTTTTTTTTGTGCTACGTTCTTTTCAGCAGGAGTAACCACATCACGAGTAAAATCAGGATTAAATTTACGATAATAATCAGGATTAATACTGGTGTCCGGATTATTCAG
>PAHI01000054.1 GCA_002705575.1 Fidelibacterota bacterium
CCATAGCACTTGATAATTCAATGCTAAAGTCTCCACCATGTATTAGAGTCATCTGAACTGCACTTACATTACCTGTTAATGATAATGACTCGCCTTTAAGCATTGTTGATGTAGAGCCTAAGCGAGCATCAGTTGAATCAACCTCGATACCTAAGATAACATTTACAACAAGGACTATATCTGATATGTTTATTTCTCCATCACTATTTATATCTCCACATTCGTTATACTCTAAAGAGCCTTCAATATTTAAGATGTGAGATACCATAAGAACAATATCAGAAACACTCACATCAGCATCACCATTAAAGTCACCATCAACACATGTTGATTCAACGCACTCCGAGCAACACTGACCTTCAACAGGAACCCACTCACCATCACATTGATCTGGAGCCATAAATTCCATACAATCTATTATCATTTGTGCCCATTGACCATCAATACATTCTCTAGGTTCACATAAATTAGTACTATCAAGATATCCGTTATCATACACTGTACCATCAGCATCAACACAGCTTCCATCATCACAAGAAGATCCATCTCCACCGCAAACACCACATTCATCTATATCTAACCCACAGAAGCTAAATGCAAGACATTCGCTGTATTCTTCATCAACAAAGTCAAAACTAAATTGACCTTCTTCTATGCTATATGAAAAACATCCAGGCGGTAAAAAGTCTTCGTCATAATATAAACACACCTGATCACCATTAACTCCCCATGTTCCTGCTATCACCATAAGAGAAACACCACCTTCAGAGTACGAGGCATCTAAAACACCATCCGAAAGCAGGCCTAACTTAATAGTTGAATCTGGAGCCTCAAAATCTGGAGCTGTCACGCATTCAGACCCATCCCAAACACATCCATCGGCATTATCAGGAGAACAGTCGCTTTCATTATTAAAACCGTAACACGCTGGATCTCCTGAAGCAAGAAAGAAGCTATCACCTGTACATTCTGTAGTGTTTAGGTGAACATCATAACCTGTAAAAGTCCAGTCACCAACAAGCTCAGCTGGATATGTATACTCAACTGTCTCAACGCATGGTGACCCAATCCATGAACCAGGATCATAGCCTTCCGGAGCATCTAAAGCGCCATCCCCAGCTCCACCATCATTATCGATGCTCCACTCAGAAGCATCATACGTTGCACTACCTGCGCAAATAGTTGCTACTCTCTCAGCTCTTCCATCTTCAAATTCATGACTTGTACCACTACCATCAACACCGGGGACTCCAAAGAAATCAACATAATTTCCTGATACGGTATCAAAAAGCCCGAAGTTATCATCACCATTTGTAGCTGCTAATGAACTTTGAACGTCGCAGGACACATTTAGCTCAGCAAAAGTATTTTCAAAGCTTGTTCTACTACTACATATTATAAATGCGCTTCCAGAATCAAGAGTACCTTCTAGTGAAGCAGTTGTTGAAGTATAATCTTCATTATCATTAGTCCATCGTCTAAGCTCAAAACCACTAACATCAATTGACACTCCAGCATTATAGATTTCTATAAATCTTGCATCTGCATTATTATCTGGATCTGCAACCTCTGTTATTAGAAGTCCTCCAGCTGGAGCATTTCCATCGCAATCAAGACCTGGGTCTGCATAAACACACTGACCATCTGTTGAACCATTGTTACATGCATCTTCATCTTCACAGCATGAACCAATCGGTTCATCACAATTTGAGTCTCCACATCCTGTTGGATATAAGACACCATCAAAACATGTCAAAGCCTCTGTACAAATCAGAGAATCATCACATCCTGGACCCTCACCATACTCGTGAGAACCTATATTATCCCATGTATCTCTAGGGAAGACAGTCCACTCAGAATCATCTTCGCTTGTTCCTGCTGAAGCAACCCAATCTCCATCATTGCCTGAGAGAACAGATGCTTTTCTAACCAATGTTCTATCCTTTGTTCCTCCAGTAATACCAGCAACAGCAAAACCTGAACCTGGATCTGGACCAAAAGAACCAATTGCATCTAGTAGCTCATTTTCATTAAATGTATAAATCAGGCCTATAGCATCATCACCATTAAATGAAAGACCAAAAAGCTGATCACATTGTTCCTTTATTATATTATCAGCTGAAGTACTACAAACAACATAAACATCACCAGCAGCTACAGTTGCCTCAGATGTAAATGATGATGTAGACTGCCAATCATCACATCCGCTATTACCTGAACAATAAACAAATTTATACGCATTAAGCGAAACATCACTATCTGATGCATTATAAATCTCAAAATATTTATTACTTGATGAACCTTCAGCATACTCTGATATAAATAGATTTGATGCAGGAGCATACTCACACGTACCATTATCAAGTGTCGCTAATGAATCATAGTTTGTGGCAGCGCTATCTGTACATCCTTGAACGATTTCAGGGCACTCACTACAAGACTCCCAACAAACGGTAGGAACAGTAAGGTCTTCAGTTCCTGGAGTAACAAAACGATCTGTTCCAAATTGACCTCCTGCACAATCTGCAAGATTATCTGAGCTCTCATACCAAGTATCATAGAAATTATAGCCATACTCCACACCCGATACGAGCAATACAGTTGCAGTGTATACCTTATCACCGTTTGAATCATCCATAACTATCCAATCTAAACCAGTAGGCTCACCATTCTTTGTAGCAATCTTAAGCGTTACATCACATAACTCATCGCTGTTTTCTCCACAAGTTGATGATAGGCCTTCAATGGCCATATCAACTGAAATAGTAACATTTACTGAGCATAAAGAATTATCACCTCCACATATATTACAATCATCTAATAATGCATTACCACCACACTCACCATTACAATCTTCAGCTGCAGCTCCGCCACAATCGCCATTACAATCTAAAATATTGCCATCGCAATCACATTCACCTTCTAGTATACCTGCACCACCACACTCACCACACTCATCAATTACAGAGTCGCCACCAATAACACCAGCACAATCTGCAACGCAGTCATTTGTAGGGTCAGCATCACATGTACCGCAATTATCAGCAACTGCAGTTCCGCCACAATCGCCATTACAATCATCAACCAAACAACTTCCATCATTTTCAACTGCATTAGCATCAAAATTGCAAGCAGTCTCATCAGTGCATCCACTATGAGGATGAGAACCTATAAATGTCCAAGTGTTTTGAGAAAGAACAACCCACTCTGAATCATCTGCATTTGTTCCTGCGGAAGCTACCCAATCACCACCATTACCTGAAGTAACAGATGCTTTCCTAACCAAGGTTCTATTCTGTGAGCCATTAGATACTCCAGCAACATCGAAGTTACTACCACTCAGTTCAAAAGTTCCTATTGCATCTATCAATTGATTATTTAAAGGGGTATAAACTAATCCAATAGCATCATTCCCAGTAAAAGGTAGACCAAAACTATCATCACCCTCAGCTACAATTAAAGGATCAGCTGAGCTATCATACACAACATATACGTCACCTGGTGCAACCGTAACTCCATCATCAAACACAGAAGTAGATGTAGATTCCCAATCATCACATGCGTTAGAACAGTAAACAAATTTATAATCACTTAAAAGTACATCAGAATCCGATGCATTATATATTTCAAAATATTTATTTTGCGCTGAACCTTCTGCATACTCAGAGAAATAAAGATTTGCTGCTGGCTCTGGATACGTACAAGAACCATCATTAAAATCAGCATTAGCATCATAATTGCTAGCTGTATTGTCATTACATCCGCCTTGACCCACAGTAAATGCGCCAACCATGCCATTTGCAGCATGGGACCCTATAGAACAATCATAATTATATTCACCCGGTACATTAAATGTAAAAGAACCCATTAAAACCCCATCACTATTTCCAGAATTTGCTGATATATAAAAATCTTCTGGATTATTATAAGGTTCGCCAGTTAATTTTTCAGTTGTTCCACTTACGTCGTGAGTACCACCATCATTAATCCAAACTATTGTAGATCCAACTGGCACAGATAGGTTAGATGGATTATAGTAATAGTTCCCAGCACGAACAACATAATTCCCATCACAATCTTGGCCAGATGTAGGATAAGTACATACTTCTTCTAAACCATTATTACAAGCAGATGCATCATCACATACTACTGGGCCAGTACTCACTGCACCAATCCATGAACCTGGATCAAATCCATCAGGAGCATTAATCGGTCCATCGCTTGCAGATTGATCATTTGAAATATTCCATTCTGTTACATCAAAAGATGAATTGCCAGAAATTACATTTGATGCTCTTTCAGCTCTACCATCCTCAAAGTTAGATGTTCCAGATGCAACATTATTAACGTCTACACCAGGTATACCATAGATATCAATAGTATTACCATCTGCATCAATAATTTCAATTTTATCATCACCATTAGAATCCAAAGCACTACCACTAGATATTTGCTGATCACAAGCTGCTACACCAGCAAATGTTGTATCAAAAGTAGATGAGCTTTTACATAAAATTTTAAATCCTCCAGCTGCAATAACGCCCTCTAATGATTTTTCGGAACTTGCTGTAAAGCTTGCGCTAGCATTTGTATACCTTCTTATTTTATAAGTTGAAAGGTCTACAGCTGAATCACCATTATTATAAAGCTCTATGAATCGTGAGTTTGAAGAATTGTTAGGATCACCTAATTCTGTCATAAATACATCTGCTACGTTTATTGAAAATATCGAAAAAATAAAAAGAAATGAAATGAGTTTTCTCATTGTTTTGCCCCTCCCAAGGTTCTTTATTGCTATGTTTGTTTAAAAAAAATAATTAAATCGCAGACTTTAATCTAGTAAAAACAATTATTAAATACTATATATAGTTTAAAAAAATTCAAGCATACCTTATAAAGTGTTGCTTAATTGAACAGCAAAACAACAAAAAGGCTCTCAAAAGCATTTTTTTAAAACCTATAATTTTGTGAGGATATAATTAAGTAATTATACCAAAATGTGATTTAAATCACATTTTAAAAAGAATATTCTACTTGATAGAAAACAGGATTGCCAATTGAGTCATCATTTTTAACTAAAGTTGCAATTGAAAATTTTATATTTTCTCTTACTATATTAAACCCAAAGCTCATATCGATTTTATCAAAATCATCTAGATACTTTAGCCCTCCAATAAGCTCAAAAAACTTATTTTTATACTTAAGTCCTTTGAAGGAGCCTAAACCTTTATCTTGATCATCATATATATCTAGAAATATTGAAATAGGAAGACTATTGAAGTCTTTCTTAATTCCAAGCGTTATAAGCTTTGGCAAGCTATCCCCACTTTTAAAATCACAGAATAAATTTTTACCGGAAAATCCTAATGTTAGTAATTCTGTTATTTTTTTCTGATATCCAAAATCTAAAGCAAATCCCTTATCATCTAGTTCTAATAATGTCATATATATATAACTTAAATTAAAACCCATACTATGCCCAGATTTAGAGAACCCTTTTGAATAATTAGCAAATATTATTCTTGAGCCAAAAAAACCTAAAGGAGCATCTGATGGACTTTCACCATATTGCTCAAGCTGATCAACTGCCCACGTATGAACTGAGATTTTACTCCTATCAAATGTATAATTAATATATGACCCCTCAACATCTTGAAGCCAACTATTACTTGAAAAATTGAAATGTGTTTTTTGGTTGTTTGCCAATGAAGCAGGATTTATCCACGTATTAAAATTAGAAGCCACACCAAATCCTGAAACAGATAATGAGGTTGCGTTAAGTGGAAGCTTCGCAGAATGTATCCCTACAGAAAAAAAGAAATTTAAACTCAATAATATTGGTACTATTAACTTCATCTTATAAATGACAAACTAAACAAATTACTTATCCCTTCCTCTTCTTTGCCTAAATCAATGCAATAATCTAACTTAATCTTATAATCTTTAAATACATTTATATATGTACCCGCTCCCAACAATATCTTAAAATTGAACGAATCATCGTTTTTAATACCTCTGTTCTGCATAGCACCAAACCTTAAGACATATCTATCTCTGTCAAATTCAGCTCCAGCTTGAATTCTATATAAATTGTTTTTTTCTGGATTCATATAGGATAGCTTTGAAAAAAATTTCATATTATCAAAAACACCAACCATCACTCCAAAAGAATTTATCATTTGTAAGCTTTCTTCAAATTCACCTGATGATGATGTAATGCTACTCCAATTATATTTACCAAAAAAATTATTAGCAACCCAGGATAAAATCAACTCATCTGACAAATTAAAAATAAGACCAAAGTCTCCTGACAAACCTTGAGCATCATAATCATCAATGCTATTAAAAATTGATTTAAGATTAAACCCTAGTGATAATGAATTTGCAATAGATGCACCAAACGATAACATTAAGTAGCTTTCAGATGAATCAAATTTACCCGTCCCTTCATTTACAAAACCTTTTCCTATTATATTATCAACTCCCGATCTAAAAAAAGACAAACTAGCACCTGCAGATGGAGGTAGTTTGCGCGTAACACTAAAAGCTTGCACTGAACGATCAAGAGACATCATAAAATAACTAGAGCCAATTTCTAAATCTTGAGATTTATAAAGTAGAGCAGGGTTAGAAAATGCATTAAAGCCTTGATTATATTCAGATGTAATCGAATTTCCAAGAGACATCTCCCGAGCATTAGTTGTATATCTTTGCCCAGAACCAGAATAACCTCCAAGATAATCGGCATATATTACTGAAACTATAGATAAAGCTAATATCTTAAACACTTTAAGATCCTCCTAGCACAGCTAACTTAACCCATTTATAACTACCATTATCATTAAGTCTGCAAAAATAAACACCATTAGAAACTTTCACACCATATTCATTAAATCCATCCCAAATAAACTCTATTTGATTATTTATCTCAATTGGATCAGATAATGTCGCAACGTAGTCCATGCTAAAATCAAATATATCAACTTTAGCTGAAATATTTTGACCTGGATATATAAAACGTACATAACCTTTCCCATTTAGAATATTGTATTCGTCATGGATAAATGGATTAGGATACACATCAAAAGAACTGTATCGCTCCCAAAAACGATAAATTGACCAAATAGGCGCAATAGGACTGTCTGATATGGCAACACCATCTTTACTGCCTACCCATAATTTTCCATCAATAACCTTTGAATCGTAAACAACATCAGATAATATTTTTTCACTATCTAAATAATCTACAGGAGCATTAAAAGCCTCCCAATTTTCTCCGTCATTAGAAACATACAATCCTTGATTTGTTGATAAATATATATAATTATTATTAAAAGATATATTGTGAGCTTTTACCCCTAACTGAACGAGTTGATCTGGATATGCCCAAGAATTTCCATCATCATCAGAATAGCTTGGAATACCTATATTTCCCACAGAATCTTTTTCCCAAGTAATAGCCCATAATCTATAAGATCCGTTTTCCATAAGCTGATGCTCAAATGCAATTACCCAATTATCAAAAAAACCTTTATCATATGCATTTAAGTGAGTCCAATTAATACAGTCTCCATTAATTACACCTTTATTTATACCGTTAGCTGTTCCAACCCATAAAATGTCATTAAAACTATGCACTGAAAAAGCCTTATGATTATCAAAATCAGAACTACAATCACCTACTGGGTTTAGTTCATAACTACTTACATCAATGCTACCACATACTAAACTAGCTTGATTATCCATTGGTAATGGAATAATCTCCCATTCAGGATTTTCTAAAGTGTGATTAAATCTTCTAAGACCTCCAGCCCAACTAGATGAATATATGTAATCACCCATTATTTCAATATCGTAGGACACATTTTTAATCTCAGTAGTTACAGATAAATGCAAAATATTATCTTGTCCTCCCCAGCTAATCTCATCATATATCCTTGTACATGAAATCTCTCGACCATCACAATCTAAGCAATCTTGCTCACATTCCATTTTATCTTCAAAAAAAACATTCTCAAAATCATGATTTGAGCAGCTCCATAAATTGGGCATACTATCAATAGGTTGAGGCATATAAAACCATGTTTGACCAGAATCCTTAGAATACGAAACTCCTGTACCTGCTGGCTGATAATCACCTATAAAAGAAACAGTAGTACTGCCAGATACAGCTATAATAGTCCCTTCAACATCAATAGCAGGATTACCTCCTTCAACCATAGCTTCTGAATCATAATTATAAAAATTAAAATTAATCCCATCAAAAATTGAATACCCAAGTCCATCTGCAGAAGTAAGAAGAATCCTATCTGATAAAACCCCAATATCAATAATCATATTTGATGGCAAGCCCTCAATATCTTGCCTTTCTAATTCATAATAAGGATTTAATGATAACGAATACGGAGTTACAGATAAAAGTGTTTGAATAAAAATAAATATTAAAATATTCACTGACACTCTCCTGCGCATATTTCAATAATATCTTGATATTCAAGCACATCAATAAATCCTTTTTGATCCTTTACTTCAAATTTTACCTTGAAAGTTCCAAAGCCACCACATACGGTAGAAGTCTGAATAGGTTTCATTGGTATTTCTACCTTATACACATATTGACTTAATGAATTTAAGCCAATGTAATTCAATTCCCAAGTTGGATCAAAAGCATACTCCTGATCTACAACTTGTTCATAAACACAATCACCATCTATCATTTCTGCATTATAAAAATCTACTTTTTTTATATAAAATCTTATGTAATCAATATCTTGCCTACCATCCTCATCTTCAATAGCAATAACCATTTTAAAAAGAGTTTCCAAATTATCACTTAAAGAGTGAGTTAAAGGTATATTAGGATACGTTGAATCAACCACAATTAACGGAGCATTAAAATTGATATCATATACAATTTCATCAATAATATTATCATCATCTTTTAAATTAATAAAAAGAACGTAGAGGTTGTCCTGGTATGCAATATTATCAATAAGAACAGAATAAATACCATTGCCCTGAATTATATCATTATCCTCATTGTCAATAACTGTATAAAAATCTAAATCTATAGGATCAAGCTTTAACTCCAAACTAGAATGACTAATTTCTTTTGTATCAATTTGGATGAATAAAGATTGCTCATCTACATTATAAAACCAATCAACAGACTCTTTATTAAAATCATTAGTAACAACAGAATCAATAATATCGGTTGTACATGAACAAATAAATAAAAATAACATATACATACTAGTTTTATTCATTATAAATCAGCCTCTTTTCTTATAACTAGAGAAATCCATTCATCCATTTGCATTAAACTTTCAGAGCAATAACCATTCAAAGCATCTTGAATAAAACTAGAATCAATATCTAAAAGACCTGCAACTATTAAAATTGCTGAAGAATTAGACTCTTGATAAGACTTTAATATTTTTAAAATATTATTCCTGTCTATATTTGCAAGAATAACATCATAATTATAATTGGAGTAATCACCAACATCTTCAATAGAAAAATTAATATCTTTAATTTTGTTTAAATTGCAATTCTTTTTGAAATTTTCTCTACAAATTAAATCGTTGTCAATAGCATCAACAATCCTGCTACCCATAAGTTTTGCAGTGATCGATAACACACCACTACCACAACCCACATCTAGTATTTTTTTATATTTACCAATGTCATATTTTATCATTTGACGAATCATTAGCTGCGTAGACTGGTGGTGCCCTGTACCAAATGCCATTGCAGGAAAAATTTTAACAACCAGTGGATTTTTATATTCATTCTGATCCCAATCAGGAATAATTACAACTTTTTCATCTATACTTACAGGCTTAAAATATTTCTTCCAATTTGTCATCCAATTTTCTGACTTAATAATTTTCCAATTATAGTCTATATTATATTTTTTATCTAATTTTAAAACAATATCATTAACCACTTTTTTATGTTTTAATAAAAAATACATAATAACTTCTTGATCTAAATACTGATTCCCTAAACTATACTGCTCAAAATAACTCGAAATTATACTTTGATCTAATTGATTTGTATTAATATTTAACGATGTCCAGGAATTACTCATATGTATCCATAT
Organism: Fidelibacterota bacterium; assembly: GCA_002705575.1. The sequence goes on from PAHI01000054.1 coordinate 10,106, forward strand.
TATATATAAACTCAGAAAGAACGCTTCCCACTACATGCAAACTATACTGTGATGTGTTATCAGGTATATCATTTATTGTATGCCAATATTTATAATCCATATCTATGATATTAATTGAAGGGATTTTTGTTTCCATTGAAAATGATATATGATCATCTATAATTGAAGGACCCATATCCCATACAAAAAACTCTCCATACCCCATCATGGAAGCAATATTCCATACATGATTCATTAATTCAGGAGCCATTTGATAAGAATTTCTTTCCATTTTAATCTTTAAATCTTTATCTGCAACCATATCAACGCAAATACCAAATAAAGGAAGGTTTTGAGGATAACTTTGACTAAACAATCTTGATCCTATAGCCCATGTATCCGTACTTCCATAGGTCCCCATATCTTCTGCATCTGTAAATAAAAAATCAACACCTAAATTATTAAGCTTCTTCTTTTCCAGCTGGTCGATTATCCCAAGCAGAACTGCAACTCCACTAGCTCCATCATTTGCTCCAAGTACTGGCTTATCATGATTTAATGGATTTGGATCTTTATCTGCAAACCTTCTAGTATCCCAATGAGCCATAAACAACACTCTCTTATTTAACTTTGGATTAATTCTAGCAAAAATATTATATATTTTAACACTGTCTGCTGTTAACGGATCTTTGATTAAATGTTCATCAATCAATACATCTTTAGAATATTTTGAAAGCTCATTAAAAAGATAATCTTTATATTTTTCATGCCCCTCACTACCAGGATATCGAGGACCAAAAGAACATTGCTCTAATATTGAATCATATGCTTTCTTGGAATCAAAGCCAGAATAACTTGAAATCGCAAGACTAAAAAATAATATTATTAAATAAAATCTCATCATCCTTGAATTTTTATATTAATAGTAAACCCAAAATCATTCTCTTTTGTTTTACCTGTTGTCAAGTCGTTTGTCAAAATGTAATTATAAAAAACTGTTCCATTTACATATTTTGTAAAATTATAATTTAAATTAGGTTTAAAACTAAACACCGTTGATCGAGACTGAGTATTAAAATCACTTAAGTCATTAACTATTTGAGTCGTTAAAAGAGTATAGTTTTGTTCCCAGTCAACATTTAAAGCAAAACTAATAGTATTAGACAGCCTGCCAAAAAAAGGCATTACCATACCATCGGATCTGCTGAATTCAATTTTACTATTAATTCCATTTTTATACACTCTTTCTGTTGAAGTACCTTCATTATCTATATCAACAGAATGCTTCAAACTCAACTCTAAACGAATAGGATTTGCACCTTTAGTACGTGCATCTAACTTTATTAATGGAGAAAAGTTAATAGAGAAATCTTTCCTCTGAATCTCTTCATCAATAAAATTTTCTACCATTTGTCCTTTGTAATTATGAGAAAATTTGAATGTTTTGAAATACTCTTTAATAAATTTATTTTTTTCAAGTCCATTCCATGTGACTCCCCATGATATCATAGGGAAACCTTCATCACCTCTAACGCCTAAAGGTAAAAAGGAAACAGTTCTGCTTGAATCGGGTAAACTAGCAGACTGAATACCCTTTGATGTTTTATTTTTGAATTCTATGTTTGTAATAGAAACATTCGGCACGAATGTCAAAGTAGGAAGCGTCATTTTAAATTCTCTATCAAAATCATGAGCATACGAATTTATCCGATCATTCTGACTATATCTGATTTTTTCAGGAGTCCCAGTCAACCCTAACCTAAAGTTATAATCTATAAATTGGCTAGGATCAATATTTGAAAAGTTATGCCTAGTATTATAACTGTACTTAAATGTGATTTTTGATATCCTAGAAGCATAACTGTGCAACTTTTCAAATGTTTTTTTTATAAATTCATTTTCAATATCCTTAAAAATTGGCTCAGATTTATTTGTTGATCGATTTCTACTATTTCTACCTGTTCTATTATTCCTTGCGCTACTTGATTGAGGCTTGTAAAAGACTCCAATAAAATCTTTTGGATTAAAATTAAAAACTGACTCAATATAAGTTTTGTTTTCAACAGTTGCTGATGGATTTTCATCTGATTCATTATTTATATTCCATTTATAGTAGGGATTATATTTAAAAGATGGAGATAGCCAATCTAATATGTCAGGAGAAAAAGAATTATTTAAATCTTCTGTAAGACTCTTTACTAATCCTGGAGAAAAGCTTTTAAATAAATCGGTCTTTGATTTAGAATACTTATCCATAAAAAAATCTAAATCGCTACTAACGTTTTTCTTATATCTTGAAAATACATTATCTGTAAATTTATAATCTAATGAATAAGCTCTACTCATAGACAAATCATATGTATTTGTTTCTGTGCCACTTCTCATCATTTTATTTTGATTTGCCTCTGAAAGATTCATACTTGTAGAAAGTTTTTCAGGTGAAAAATAAAACTTAGTATTAGATATAGACTCGCCAATTAAAGGTATCTCCTTAAATTTTTTGAAAGGTACAACGTAATTACCCTTATCAAAATTATACGAATAATTAATTGATCCATTAGTATTCTTAACTTTATCTTCATTGATAGTTACTGATGAATTTCTTTTTTTAATAACTGAATAATTTAGAGATATCCTATCTAGAGTAGACCTTAATATCCAATTATCACTTTTTGTAGATTTGTTAAAAGAAGTACTAAATGAAAGTGTTCTATTGATTGATTTTATTGAATCAGGTATAGTTCTTTGACTTTCTCCTTGAGTCAAAACATCTGGACGAGAAGGATAATATTTAGGAGTTCTAATCATAGAACTCAAGGACACATTTAATGGAACTTTTAACCCCCATTTTGAAGGCAAAAATAAATCAGGGTTAAATTTTGATTGCAAAGAGAAAAATTGCTCAGAATCTCCAGTCCCTAATCTTTCTTCCAGCCTATGAAAATCAGCATCTTCATTTTTATATTCAGCGTTTACACTTAAAAGATTTGAAAAATCAAGAGAAGTTTTAAGCCTAAATGCCTCTCCTTTCTCTTTTTTAACTCCAGTTAACCTTAATTCGTTAATATAAACTTTTCCATAAACCTTATTATCAGCGTTATTAACAACCCCAACTGTAATATATTCAATTCTATTAATAGCAGGTTCACCTTTAATTATAAACTCAGAACAATTATTGCAAACATCCTCAATATCACTTGACGAATCATCCCAAAACCAGTAGTTTTCTTCTGAATTATACTCTGCAGGATAATCAAAAATATTATTCCCATTATAGTCTTCTAAGGGTTCTCCTTGTTGCCACTTACCATCAAGCTCTAAACCTGAATTTATAGAAAGATCTTGGTCATCTTCTTTAGGGTTATAAACTGTTAAAAAAGGATTAGAAAATTGAACTGACTTAAAATCATCTCCATTTGGATCTTCTATAGTACATATATCGCAACTAGTTTTTGCACCTGGGCCATAAAAATCCCAATGAATAGGACCACAAATTCTTGCGCCTGAATCTGATATATATTCAAAAAATATTTCTCCTTCATTATCTATTGCTTCAGAATATAAATCTAAATATAAATCTTCTTCTAAATATCCTCCGTAAGGAAAATCTTCATTATCAAAACATCCATTCTCATATAGACTAAAAACTCCATCTTTACCTGTATCTTCAAAAGTATCTAAAGATTTAATATTCAACTTATACCGTGTTAACTCATCCATATTTATTTTAATATGATTATCTGAATCCCATTGATATTTAATAGGCTGCCTTAACTCATAAAACTGATCATCTTTACCTAACCTAAACAATAAATCAACATCTGAAAGATTTTGATTTACCCAATCAATGCCGTCTAAAGTGTCAATAGGACTACCATAGACAAACATTTCCATAAAATTATATGCAAAAAAATTGTTTTTATTATCATTGTTCAAATTTGTTAATACTTTTTTTATTGCAATCATATTTTCCGGTTCGATTCCTCCAGTATTATTATCTCTAGGATAAAAATCTAAAACCAATGACTGTTCTTTTAATCTAATGCCTGTATATTGATCATATTCTCCCTGAACTCCTGGGGGCTCAAAATAACTAGAATTATCTTGAGTGTTAATAACTGTAATAGCAAATGATGAATCAGGCTCAAAAGAATCATAAGCTATATTGTCAATACTACTTTTACCAAGTTCTTTCCACTCATTACCTACAATATCTATTTTTGCTATTTTCAACATATTATCACCGCTAAACTCTAACTGCTCATCATTAACATCATCATAATTCACCCATAATCTCATAGATCTAACTTCATCCCAATCAACTGCAGATACTTCAGATGAAATTGAGTTTTTAGAAAACTCCGATAATAATATTCTATAAAGTTTCCAACCCGTAGCAAGCCCACTATCATAATAAGTCTGATTTTCTAAATTATTATTAGATGATAAATTGAGTTTATACGTAAAGTAATCATTGTCTATATCTAAGCTATTATCATTATCTAAATCTTCTGAATCTGGGTATCTATATTCTGAAGACAATCCATTACCCTCAGTTCCATTAATTTGACTATAATCATCTGAATATTGCTCAAAATACCAGTTGTCATCATTAGGATCATCACCTTCAACCTCATCATCAACCGTACACAAATCTGGATAGTCACATGTACACCCACCTAAACCATCTTCATATTGATCTGGGCATCCATCTAGACCAACATCTTCTGAATCACTTAGAATACCGTCTCCTAAACCTGGACCATATATATCTTCATCCTCAGAATCTAACAATCCATTATTATTCATATCTTCACTTATAAAACCAATATCTATATTAAGAACCATATTACTATCTTCAACTGATTCATCATTTAACCATATGTCTAAATACTTACTTTGACTTTGATCAAAATCACTAGAATATAATTGAGTTGTTATACCATTCCATTTGGATTGCTCACTATCATCAGTTTGAAAAACAATTATTTTAGCCGTTGTATTATTTGCTTCATTAGAAACCTCTTGTTGTGGCCAAATATCTTGAGTGCTTATATCTACGAAAGGATTATACCAATCTAATTTACCTCGATCACCAACTAAAAGGAGATCTCCTTCTAAAATAGGGGGAGAAGACTTTTTCCAATATCTTTGTATAATACTTGGAGAACTTGTTCTTTTAGAGGACTCAAAATCATCTAAAAAAGCCTCACCTATAGGATTTGGGTTAGGAGAAACTTGAGCATACTCTCCTTCTAAAAAAATACTAGAAGGTTTGTTCGTATCAATAAATGGCAATACGTTTACAGCATCTGTTAGAGCAGGTAATTTCCTATCATACTTACCTGATAAATTCCAAATAAAATTTCTCATTGGTTCATACCCAAAATCAACTCTTTCATCAACAATACTTTGATTATAATAATAAAGTCCACCATTAAAATAATCATTGTCACTGTAATCATATTTAAAATGTAATCCTGCTAAAAGTTTTTGATCAAAAGATAATAATTCGTTTTCTTCATATGTAATCTCAAGATTTGCAGTAGGATCTAGAGCCTCTTGATTAATAAGATTTAGAGAGCCCGTAAAATAATCAATTGAATAATCCGTTCCTTTAATTAAACTTCTCCCATTTAATCTTACAGTTTCACTGCCTTCAACAATCATAAACCCTAAATCAATTGAAGAGCTCCTTAAAGACTGAGAATTCTTTACTTTTATAATAAACTCATGTTCTCCAATTATTGTTTGACTATTTGTTGAAAAATACATAGCTGGCCCAGTGCTGCCTTCTGAAAACTCACTTTGAAAAATTGAAAAAGGATCATCATCAACATTCAAAGGAGTATTTAACAGCTGTCCAATATCTTGCACATTTGTACCCCACTGTGGATTCTCATTTCCATCTATTTGTTCATAAGCAAAAGGTAAATGTGCAGGAAAAAACAACTCACCATATTGAGCGTTAACAATACTTGGGAATTGAGAATCTATAATGCCATCTCCAGATAATAAATTATTACCATTTTGATCTTTACTATCTAATTTGAATAAACTTAAAAATGAATTCTTGTTATTTATCTCACTATGTGTTTGCTCTTCTAAAGTTCCACCTACATAAGCTATTTCAACATCCAATTCATCTAGATTAATATTAGAACCTCCTAAAGCATACACATTTTTAAACATTAGTGGCCATGTAGGAGAATTTGGAGTTGATTGACCTTGAGCTTTTATTAATTTCATTTTTATTTTAGAATCAGAGTCTGAATTTAGATTTTGCAAATAATCATCATAAAAAATTGTATTAGTAGGATATGGATTTGAGCCTGAATAAGGAGATATACTGCCCCCTTCAAGAGTTCCTATTTCATATGAAATACCTACAATATCTTGGGAACTCAAAGATTTAAAACGTACATAGCCAAGTATTTGGTCAATTTCATAATCTACGCCTTGCTCCAATCTTATCCAGGCACCTTCTTCTTTATAAGAGCTCTCATCTGAAGGATTTAAGTAGGCTACACCTGGTGCAATACCAGAGTCTACGTTTACGACTCTTTTGAATAATTCAAACTTATAAACAACATATTCTGGATAATAAATATGCTGCAAGTCTTCATTCAAAGGGTAGTAATTATTTTTAAACGACTCATCAATAAAAAAGTATCGATCTTTGATAAAATTATAATCTGTTATGTAGGACCCAGAAGAACTTTCACCTGGACTGAATGTTTGAGAAGCTTTTTTAACTTTTTGTCTTGATACTATACCTTGCATTTCTAATGGACCAAAACGATTCACCATTTTAATCCCAAAAAGTCCCTCACTTTTACCGCTACCGACATTAACAAATTGAGTTGATGGTAAATTAAGACTAATATTTCCTGCTTGTACTTCTTGAATAATTTGATTGTCTTCACCGTCGTAGGTTATTGTCATATTATTTTGCCAATCAAAATCTGCCTCAGAATCTTGTTTAACTTTAACTGTCAACTTATCCCCTACTTTACCCTCGACATTAAAGCGCTGTGTTTGATTAATATCAAGATCCCAGCTCTTGCTTTCATTTGAATTCAGATTTACCAAATCTTTATCTTCAAAAATAAGCTTCCCACTAATTGAAATATTACCATCAATATTAAGCGCTAAATTGGTGCCTGCAATATCTTGACTAACTAATGTCAAGGATTTGGAGCCATAGTTTTTACCTATAGATATTTGGTTTATTCTTTTAATAGCTTCTTTATGAAATTTCTCTCTAAACTTAGCATTTAAAGCTCTTGGTTTATAATAATCATAACTTATAACAACAGGATATTTTATATCTATATCTCCATGTTTTTCATAAACCATAAAACAACCATCAATTAAGGATACTTCATTTTTTCTTTTATATTTTCTTAATTTGTTGTTAATCCTTAGCAGTAAACCTGTTGAACTACTATCTCCTTTATATAAATATGATTTTTTATACTTTTTGAATGGATCTGTGAAACTATCATTAATATAATCATAATCAAAGATACTAAATGAATGCACATCTCCTGATTGAGTAAAAGAAAAATTTATCCCAATGATAAAAAAGAGGCTTGCCAACACGAAGCGCTGACAAGAGCATATTATTTTTATTATAGCCTTAAGCACAATTGTAACAATTCTCTCTAGGCCATCTCCTTATTTTTGTGGACAATAAATTCGGGGTAATTATCATTTAGAGACTTTATTAAGTTTCTAATTGCTTTCCCTCGGTGTGATATTTCGTTTTTTTCAAGCATTGTCATTTCAGCAAAAGTTTTACCTATGTCAGGAACAAAGAAAATCGGATCATAACCGAACCCATCTTCTCCTCTAGATTCTCTTGATATCTTACCTTTTACTACTCCCTCGACTATAAGTTCCTTTTTTTCATCCTTAAAAACCATTACAGTTTTAAATTGAGCAGTTCTATTTACAAAAGGAATTTTAGACATATCTTTCAATAATTTTTGAACATTATCATCATAACTACAATTTTCGCCTGCATATCTAGCGGTATAAACTCCTGGCTGCCCATCAAGAGCATCAACTTCTAAACCTGTGTCGTCTGACAATACAGGAAGATTAGTTTTTTCAAATACTGTTCGAGCCTTAATAAGGGCATTATCAACTAACGTTTTTCCATCTTCAACTATTTCATCAATATCAACGAAATCATGCAATGATAAAACATCCCACTGAATACTAGAAAATGCTCTTTTAATTTCTAACAGTTTATCTTTATTATGTGTCGCTATAACTAGTTTCATATATTCTTTAAATATGCTTATTTGTTAATAAATTAACAAAAAAAGAGTATTTATTAATATTTTATTTATTGAAATCGATTTTATCTTTATAAATTTTGTACGCTTTGTGGCCCGATAGCTCAGTTGGTAGAGCAGAGGACTGAAAATCCTTGTGTCGGTGGTTCGATTCCGCCTCGGGCCACTTTTAAACCCCGTCAAACGACGGGGTTTTTTATTTTCTATAAAAAATTACTAATTATATGTATCATATAACTCTAGACAATTAATTAAAATGTTTAATAAAAAACCCTCTATAAATGTATTTGGTAAAAAATTAGAAAGCTGTTGCGATAATCCAAAAACAGGTTTCTTTAGAAATGGTTTTTGTGATACATGCAATGAAGATCAAGGCATACACACGGTATGTGTTATGGCAACAAAAGAATTTCTAGAGTATTCTAAATCTGTAGGAAATGATTTATCAACACCTAATCCTCAATTTGAATTTCCAGGAGTAAAGCCTGGAGATCGATGGTGTCTTTGTGCAATAAGATGGAAGGAAGCTTATGATAGCGGTATGGCGCCTCCTGTATTCTTAGAGTCTACACATATCGAAACTCTAAAACTCATAGAACTAAATATTCTGCAAGAGTACGCTGTAAACTAATTTTATAAATCTAAAATAATATTAATAGTAATTATAACATCTAATATATTAAGCTCTCCATCACCATTTGAGTCTGCTGAAAGAGCTTCTACTATAGTTGGCTCCATTATATTAAGAATAATATTTACAGTCAATATTATATCAGATATATTTACATTTCCATCTTGATTAACATCCCCTGGATTTACCGAAGCTCTTCCTGTAGTAATTAATATAGCATCACCATCACTTAAGGATTTCGCAGCTCTAGGGTATTGATTTCTATAGCTATATTGAATCCCCTCATTGCCAAGATGATTCTCAATTCCAATGGTTGCATAATTACCATGAGAAGGAGTCTCTCCTGCTCCGTAATCACCAAATGATGTATTATTAAAATCTTGATACTGAATTTTGATTTCATTGTCACCTGTAATTGTTGGTACAGATGAGCTATTATAAATAATTATCTGAAATGTTTGATCATCTCCATCTGAACCATCACAATCTCCAGCATAGCCCTGGATTCGGCCACAGGTTCTCATTTCATCCCATTGCAAAATAAAATATTCATTGTCTGGATCTACAAAAGTATAAATGTTCCCATAATCAGCAGAATTTCCATACCATCCACCTGCACTCTCTGTCATTAAATCATCCCAAAATGCAGCTACCATTGGTGAAGGTCCTCCAGCACCAGGAATAGAATAATTCCTAAAAGATGGAATATAGTCATTCCCTGAAAAAGTGCCGTGATCGCCAAAACTTATCCAACCATCAGCACTAACTAGCATTTCATTATATGTAATACCATAAAAAGTGATTGGAAATGGAAGTTGAGTAAGTTTTCTAGTTCTATCTGTACCATTACCATTCCCAATATCATTAAGTCCTAAGAGATTATTTGAGCTTGCAATTTCGATCCAATCATAATCAGGCGCCAATAAATATCCCACATCTCCAGAATCATAAATTCGATAACCGTATTCATCTGGACCAAGAGGATCTGTAACTGCCCCTTGACCAAATGTTGCATTAATAAATTCAGTTTGATTATATCCAGCATTACTGGTTATTTCTAAAGGTAGCGATATTGTACTTCCTGGAACAAAATAGCTAGTCGTATTAAATGTAAAAGAGATTTCAACACTTTCATTTGGGTTTAAACCTGAAACTGATTGAGGTGCAGAATTAAAACTTATCATATCACTATTTGAAGATATAAACAGATCAACATCTTCAATAGAAACTGATCCATCATTTACAATTGATACATTTATTTCACGACTATTGAGATTTACACTTGAAGATTGTGGAACTACTAATGCACCTGAGACACTAATTGGAACATGACAAATCACATCTCCATTATTTGATGAATTTATATTTAAACGTAATCCTAAATCTTGACCATCTATCACATTTTCTGCAATTGAAATCGAAAAAACTTCTCCATCAGAAGAAGAATTAAATCCTATGTTACCATAAGATGAGAAAGACTGCACGACATTCACTGAGCTTGATATGCTAGAAAGAGTGGCCGAAACAGATGATGCTGTACTTCCATTATAATTTCTTATTGGCAAAACTATATCAATTGTTTCTCCTGGATTAACTTGACCATTCCCACTAATATCTACTTCTACTGAGCTACTATTCAAACTCAACAAATTATTTGAAGAAGAAACACTAATTGTTCGTTGAAGAGGTCTGTAGTTTCTTTTTCTTATTGTTACAATTATATCTTCACTACTATTAATGTTGCTCCAATTAAACGAAACTTTCCCAGAACTATCGCTTAATTTAGTAGTAAATATATCATCATTACCTTGAAGTAAAGTAACAATAGCATCATCAACAATATTATTATTAGTATCGTTTATAGTTAAATCTAAATTAGTAGTACCTTGACTTATTTGAGATGGAATATCAACATTAAAATCTTTGGGTGTATCAGTCCATAAATGAATAGCAGGATCACCCATCAAATTAGTCCACGCCATAAATGTTTTAGCGGCCTCAAATCCTCCATTTGAATTTGATCCGTATGTTCCATAAATTGATAACTGGCCATTAGCTACTGCTGCACCAGTATATTGTAACCCTTTAGAAAAGATTCCATCATACATGCCCATATCCATAATATTATTATAAGCCGTGTGTGTTCCTTGTGTAGCTACACCAACAGCTGCAACAGCTCCTCTAGGACTATTTTGGCTACCAGCTCTTAAAAAAGTCTCTGATTGACTTTCACCACCATAACCATAATATCCACCACCACCAAAATCACCAGTACCACATGTTAAGCTAGTAACAAATGGTGTATCATAAGTTACAGGCATATCATTTTCTCCAATACCACTGATACCTCCACTAATCCAACCCCTAAAATTAACAAATGCTACACCATCATCTAGCCTATCTTCAAGCCAATTTATGTAATTTCCTTGTGCATAATTTGTATATATCGCTTCAACTCCATTGTTTAACATTATATTTTCAACATACTGATTTGTTATTATCGTAGATTGACCAGAACTATTGTTTGGATCTGCAATTAAAGCAGCAGAGTCAAACATATTATTTGTTTGATTTATGCCCTTTTCATATTGAATTGTTTTATTGATTATAGTATTTAAATCATTATTGTTTGCGGCAGATATTCTACCAATCAAAATACCAGGGAGAGGATTATTTTCATTGGCATACGTATAGTAAAGGTCAGAGGAACCACTATAGCCACCCCAAGAATGATAATTGCATGGAAGCTCGAAATCTCCACTAGTATCTCCAATCAAGCCAACAAACTCAGGAGGATTTTCCCAGCTTAAAGCATCTTGAATATATGTTTTTAAATTCCCTAATGAGGTATTTGTACTTGCAATTTGAGATTCTTCTCTTTCATAAACAATATAGCCTTGCTGATGCCTCCAATCAAAAAGACTTTTAACATAATTATTATCACATGCATTATCATTACCATCTTGACCACAAATATACAATATAGCAGGCTTTTGGTAATCCTCATCTCTATCAGAACGCTCAAAGTTAACAATCATATCACTATATAAATCCTCAAAGACTCTTGAACGTTTCATGTTTATAGGCTCTCTAAATGTATTTGAATTGCTTTCATTTACAACAATTTCAATACCTGTAAAAACCTCTAGATTTTTTGATTGAGGATTATATGAAAAAGGTGTGACTGATACTGTTACCAACTCCATATTTCTAACTTTAAACCTTTCAGAAACTAAAACATTATTAAAAGGATACTTTTTAGAACTGCTATAAATATCACTATTTTTTACAGAAATTTCATTTTCTTTATAATCAACACCTTGATATGGATATAAATCAACGTTTTCTATAACATAAGAATCCTTTGCTACGAAATCAAAACTATATTCCTTAGAAGTGTCAACAAGGTATAAAACCTTATATGCTGGGAGCTCTGGCATGCCTATCTCTGAATCAGTACCTTGGTTATCTTTAATAGCTTTATGATAACCAGATTTACTTTCTAATTCAAATTCTTGTATTTCAAATAGTATGTTTTTTCCATTTGAAGTAAACTGTTTAGCGAACAAGCCACTGAACAAAAAAGATACCAATATTACTATAAAATTGTAACGCATATAAAACTCCCCCAAAAAATTTAATCTACAACTAATTTATCGTTTAATTTATATACTATTGAAAATTAATTTGTTACATATTGTAAGAAGATTAATTTATTCGTAATGGAAAAGGATATTATTATCTCAATTGATGTTGGAGGAACCACTTTTGAATCCTCTATTTTAAATAAAAATTGTTTAGATATTATAGCTATATCAGAAAAATGGCACGTAGGAGATTACAGTACTTCCCAAGAACTTTTTGACGCAATAAATTCTCAGATAAATGATTTACTTAATATAAAAACCATAGATAAAAAAAGAGTTTTTGGATTATCAGTTGCATGCCCAGGACCAATAGATATTAATAGCGGTACTATTTTAGATACACCTAATTTAAAGCTATTTAGAAATTATCCCTTAAAAGATAAGCTAGCTGAAAAATTTACTTGTAAAATATGCATAGAAAATGATGCTAATCTATTTGCACTAGGTGAATGGTTTCTAACTCATCAAAAACATAGTTCTTTCATTGGTGTGACAATTGGAACAGGTCTCGGATTTGGAATTGTCATTGATGGAAAATTATTTAAAGGAGCTAATGGTATGGCGGCAGAATACGGACTATCTTCTTGTGAATGGGGCACGTGGGAAGACAAAGTTTCTTTAAAATTTATAAGAAATGACATCAAAAAAACTTATAATAAAAATTTGAGTCCTAGAACAATACAAAAATATGCTTCAGATAAAGATATCAAAGCTCAAAATATATTTAATCGTTTAGGTCAAAATTTAGGGCTTCCAATCAGCCACATCATTAATATGCTTGATCCAGGTGTAATTGTATTAGGAGGAGGATTATCTAGTGCATTCAACTTATATAAAAAAGAATTAAAACAAACCATACACAATAATTCTGTGGTTTATAAAAACAACCCCTGCACAATATTAGAAAGTAACTTCAAAAGTAAATCTCAAATGGTTGGTGGAGCCTTAAACTTAATACAACCATGAAAAATCGAACATCATTTGGATCATTTCTTCGATTTTTTAAATATGCTAAAAAATGGCGTCTTAAAATATTATTAGCTACTATTTATTCAATAATTAATAAAATTTTTGATATAGCTCCTGAGATATTACTAGGAATCGCTGTTGATGTTGTAGTCGGTTTTGCTAATCCAGACTATTATAACTTTTTAGATTGGCTTGGCTTCCACGGTGCGAAACAACAGGTTATAATTCTTGCATTCTCAACATTTGGAATATGGGTATTTGAATCTATCTTTCAGTATCTATATATGATAACCTGGAGAAATATTGCTCAATCTATTGAACATGAAATGAGATTAGATGCTTATAAAAATGTTCAGAACCTTGATGCTGAATGGTTCGAAAGTCAAAAACTTGGGAATATCGCTTCAATTTTAAACGATGACGTTAATCAATTGGAACGTTTTTTAAATAATGGAGCCAATGAAATCATCCAAATAACTGTATCATCAGTATTTATCAGTTTAGTGTTTTTATATATTTCTCCTTTAATTGGAATAATTCTAACTCTTCCTATTCCTTTAATACTATTAATATCCATGTTCTTTCAAAAGAATCTCTCTCCTAGATACTCTAAAGTACGAGAATCTGTAGGCGCCTTAAGTTCATCTATATTTAACAATTTACTTGGAATTATAACAATCAAAAGCTTCGCATCTGAAGATAAAGAAAATAACCGCTTAAATACTTTAAGTCATGAATATTTGAATAAGAATAAAAAAGCTATTAGTCTTAGTTCTGCTTTTGTTCCTGTTGTAAGAATGGGTGTTTTAAGTGGATTTTTAGCAACAATGGTTTTAGGCAGTTTGAAAACAATGAATGGAGAAATCATGCCTGGCTCTTTTGCTATGCTTTTATTTTTAAGCCAACGATTTTTGTGGCCCTTTACTCGTTTAGGTGAAACGGTAGATTTATTTGAGAGATCGATGGCATCAGCAAAGAGAATTTTAGACATTTTAGATGTTAGGCCTATTATTAAAAATGGATCTAACATCGACTTTACAGAATATTACAATGACATAATTTTTAAGAATGTATCATTTTCATATAATCAAGAAAGTAATGTTTTTAATAATCTTAATTTTAAAATTAAGAAAGGACAATTTGCTGGAATTGTAGGTTCTACAGGTATAGGTAAAACTAGTTTAGTAAAATTACTTTTAAGATTATATGACCCCCAGAAAGGGGATATTTTTATTGGTAATGAAAATATTAAAAATTTAGAGTTACAAAAACTTCGAAAAAATATTGGCTTAGTAAGTCAAGATACCTATTTATTTGATGGGAGTATCATGGAAAATATTATTTACCCAGATAATAATATTGATTTAAAGAAAGTTGAGATAGTTTCAAAATTAAGCCAAGCTTCTGAATTTATAGAAAACTTACCCCATAAATTTGACACTTTAATTGGCGAAAGAGGAATTAAATTATCTGGAGGTCAAAAACAACGGCTAGCAATTGCTCGAGCCTTATATAAAAATCCCTCTATATTAATATTTGATGAAGCAACTTCTTCTGTTGATAATAATACAGAATTTCTTATCCAGAAATCAATGAAAGATATTTGTAAGAACAGAACAGCTATTGTCATTGCTCACCGTCTATCTACTATTAGAAAAGCTGATATAATTTTTATTCTTGATAATGGTTGCGTCCAAGAAAAAGGCACTCATGATGAATTACTTTTAAAGAATGGGCTCTATAAAAAATTATGGGATATTCAAACAGGCAATACAGTAAACTAAGAATCAAAAATCATCCTATCATCATTGAATGCTTTAAACTCAATATAATTATCTGAAGGATCTTTAATGAACATAGTAGCCTGCTCTCCTTTCTTACCTTTAAATCTAATATATGGCTTAACAATGAAAGTCACTTTATTAAATTCTAAACTCTTAGCTAAAGACTTCCATTCTAACATAGTTAAAATAATGCCAAAATGCCTTGTTGGAATATCCTTAGAATCAACTTTATTTTTTACTATTTTTAAATTATCCTTTGAATCAATAAGATGAGCGCTTATTTGATGGCCAAAAAAATTGAAATCTATCCATTTTTCAGATTTTCTTCCTACTGTACATCCTAAAATAGTCTTATACCAATCCTCTGTCTCTTTTAAATTATGAACAGGGAATGCTAAATGAAAGGGTCTATTTGGGCTCACACTCATCATAACTAATTAATTATTTTTTTCAAAGTATCTAATAATTGAAAAACATCGTCATCTGTATTATAGCCATTCAATGATATACGAATCAAAGTTTTATCTTGCCATTTAATTACAGGTATTTCAATATTGTACTTATTCAATAAAATATTTTTCAACTTAACATTATCTTTATAATCAACTTCAAAACTATACATTTGTCCAAGCCATTTTGATGCTTTATCATAAATCATAGATTCTATATTTGTTATATTATGGATATCCTTTCGAAACTGAATAATTTTATCTTTACATTGCTGAGAAACTGCCTCCCAATTATACATTTCTCTAAATTTTAAAGCATCAGTTATCGTTAAAAATGAACTTGCGTCTCGAGTTCCTTGCCAATAATGATGCAACTGAAAATCTGAATAATTATAATTAATATCTGATTCATAGCCCCAGCTAATAATAAGAGGATCAATTATTTTTTGATGTCTTCTATCAA
Source organism: Fidelibacterota bacterium (assembly GCA_002705575.1). Next base: position 26,334 of record PAHI01000054.1, read on the forward strand.
CATATAAAAAAGAAGTTCCCTTAGGACAAAGAAGCCACTTATGACATGCACCAACATAAATGTCTACACCTAATGAATTAATATTAAGAGGTAAATGTCCAGGGATATGCGCACCATCTACTATTGTTAAAATATTATTTTTTCTAGCAAACTTACAAATATCATCAATAGGGAAAAAAAGAGCCGTAGGACTTGTCATATGACTTAAAAAAAATACTTTAGTTTTATCAGTAACTCCAGCTAAAAAATTATCAGTAAATATTTTAGCATTCTTAAAAGGAATGTCAATCGTTGACTTTACATGCCTTGCACCAGTTTTCTTACATATAAAATCCCAAGTTTTATCCATTGCACCATATTCATGATTTGTTGATAGTATTTCATCGCCTTTTTTTAATTTAAGACTTCTCACAACTTCATTTATAGCTGTTGTTGGATTCTGAAAAAAAACTAAATCCTCTGAATCGCATTCAATAAAGTTTGCTAAAGCATTTTTGTTGGTAATCATTAATGCTTGTAAATCTTGATCTAAGAATTTTACAGGTTGATTTTCAAGCTGCATCTGCTTACTTATAAGCGAATCAAAAACAAGCTTTGGGCAGGCCCCAAAAGATCCATGATTTAGATAAGCCACACTACTATCTAATAAAAAAAGTGACTTAATAATGCTATTATTAATACTTTTAACTCCTTATTTATTTTTAATTACTATTAAGAAATTATAAATATTATAATAATAAAAAAAGGGAAGCAAGCTTCCCTTTTTTTATACATACTATTTTAATAGATTAACTTATAGCTATTTTCTTAGCTTTAGTTTTAACCTCTTTTTTTCTTGGAAGAGAAACATCCAGCACGCCATTTTTAAAATGTGCACCAATATTTTTTTCCTGAACATCTTCTGGTATGTTAAATTGCTTGTAAAACTTACCATATTTTAAGCTATGATAGCCATCGGATATACTCTCATTCACTTTTCTATCCCCTGATATAGATAGAATTTGATCTTTAATTTCAAGATTAATTCCATCTTTATCTAAGCCGGGTAGATCTATTGTTATGATATACTCTTTATCTTTGGTAAATACATCATACGAAGGCTCCCAGAAATCAGAGTACAATTCATTATCAATCAACCTTCCCATTATGTTATCCATGCTATTAAAAATAGATGGTATTGTATTCATATTAATTAAGTTCATTTTATTATCTCCTTTTTACTTAATTGTTATATTAATCAATTAATACTAAGCAAAATAAGGACCACAATATAAATCATGATAATACAGCATAAATTTAATGCCATATTGTCATCTATAGTGACATAATGTCTTATGTTCTTAATTTTATATGCTTTTAAATTTTTGATTTAATGTAGTTAAGCCTAGACTCAAAAGAGTTTTTGCTGTATGAAAGAAGCCCTTCAACTCCAAAGCCCGAAACTGTATACGAGGCCATAGCTGTTGCATGAACCAAAGCTTCTTCAAGATTTTTCTCGCCAAATTTAGACATATATCCAATAAAGCCTCCTGCAAAACTATCTCCGGCTCCAGTAGGGTCAAGCAAATCAATTTTGTCAAATACGGGCACTTCTAATACTTTATCAGATGTGAACAACAAAGAACCTTTTGCTCCTTTTTTAATGACCACAATATCGGGCCCATGACTGATAAATTTGCGCCCTATATCATATAAATCTTTTCCATTAGTCAGCTCAAAAGCTTCTTCGTCATTAAGAAAAAAAATGTCTGATTTTTCTACCACTTTCCAAACACCGTCAGGATCTAAGTCAATCCATAAGTTCATCGTATCACTAACAATTCTTTTTTTATTATCAATTTTTTTGATTGTTTCTAATTGAAGAGCGGGATGTATATTTCCTAGATACAAATAATCTGTAGAAACAGACTCACTTATTATAGGACTAAAGTTCTCAAAAACACCTAAGTGAGTATAAAGTGTTTCTCTTTTAGAGTAATCTTCTGAATACTTGCCTCCCCACCTAAATGTAGATCCTTTTTCAACCGATATAAAATCAATGGAAACACCGGTACTTTCAAACAAGTCCCAACCTTTCTGAGGGAAGTCTTCGCCAACTACCCCAATAAGCTTTACATCATTGTATTTTGATGACGCCACAGAAAAATAAGTTGCAGAGCCCCCAACTAAATCTGATTTAGAACCTTTTATTGTTTGAATTTCGTCAATCGCTATTGAGCCAATCGCTACTATTTTATTTTTCATATTTTACTTCAATTATTTAGATATATATTATAGCAATTATTAATCTGATTTTTATAATTAATTAACTAAACAGAATGAAAAAAAAATTTATATTAACGACTTCGCTAATTTTATTTATATCTATATTTTACTTTATAAAAGGAGACTCTATGGCTAGCATAGCTAAAATACCTCTCGAAGATTTTTTCAAAAACCCTGAAATGTCATCTTTTCAATTATCTCCTGATGGCAAAAATATATCTTACATGAAGCCTTGGAAAGAAGGAGATCGAATGATGAATGTATATGTAAGACCAATTAATTCAGATACAGAAGTACGAATAACTAGCGCTTCTAAAAGAAGCCTGTATGGTTATTTTTGGCTAAACAACTCTAGGATTGCATACATTCAAGATGAAGGAGGTGATGAAAATATCCATATTTATGCAGTCAATATTGATGGTAGCAACAATATCGATTTAACACCATTTAAAAATATACAAGCTCGAATTACAGATGACTTAGAAGATAATCCTAACTATATCCTAGCAGCTCTAAATAAAAGAAATCCTCAAATTCATGACGTATATAGATTAAATGTAAATTCTGGAGAGATGGAAATGATTGCTGAAAATCCCGGGAATATACAGGGATGGATGACTGATAACGATGGTGCTCTAAGAATTGCTACTACTTCTGATGGTGTAAATACTAGTCTATTATATAGAGAAAATGAATCTGAAGATTTTAAGCATATTCTGACTACTAATTTTAAAGAATCTGTTTCTCCTCTATACTTCACCTTTGATAACAAACAAATTTATGTATCTTCAAATAGAGGTAGAGATAAAAGCGCTATATTTAAATTTGATTTAAAAACAGCAAAAGAACAAGAGCTGATTTTTGAAAACAAAGAAGTTGATGTATACGGATTAATGAGATCAAAGAAAAGAAAGAAAATCACAGGAGTCTCCTATACAACGGACAAACTCCAAACACATTTCTTTGACGAATGGAGAGAAACCTTACAAAATAAACTCGAATCAAAACTAAAAGGCGTAGAAGTAGCTCTCTCAGATCTAAGTAAAGATGAAACTAAAGCTATAGTTGTAACCTACAGTGATATATCTCGCGGAACATATTACTATTACGACATAGAAAAGGATTTATTGACGAAGCTTGCAGATTTAAGCCCCTGGCTTAATGAAGAAGATATGGCTTTCATGAAACCTATCTCTTACAAATCAAGAGACGGGCTCACTATTCCAGGATACCTAACTTTGCCACTTAACTATAAAAAAGGCAATAAAATTCCAGTTATAGTTAATCCTCACGGAGGACCATGGGCCAGAGACAACTGGGGTTTTAACTCACAAGTACAATTTTTAGCAAATAGAGGCTATGCAGTACTACAAATGAATTTTAGAGGGAGTGTCGGATACGGCAGAAATTTTTGGGAAATTAGTTTTAAACAGTGGGGCAAAACCATGCAAGATGATATAACTGATGGAGTCAATTGGCTTATAAATGAAGGTATTGCAGATCCAGACCGCATTGGTATTTATGGAGCCTCTTACGGTGGATATGCTACGCTTGCAGGACTTGCATTTACTCCAGATTTATATGCTTGCGGAGTAGACTATGTTGGAGTATCAAATATATTTACACTACTCGAAACACTACCTCCATATTGGGAGCTTGGAAGACAGATGATGTATGAAATGATTGGAAACCCTGAAACTGAGAAAGAATTGCTAAAGTCTGCATCTCCTTTGTTTCACATAGATAAAATAAAATCTCCTTTATTTGTAGCACAAGGTGCAAATGATCCCCGAGTAAAACAAGCAGAGTCAGATCAAATTGTTAACGCCCTAAAAGAAAAAGGAATCGATGTTCCATACATGCTTAAAAAAGATGAAGGGCATGGATTTTACAATGAAAAGAATCAATTTGATTTTTACAGAGAAATGGAAAGGTTTCTCAAAAAACACCTACTAGACTAGCTCTAAAGCTTATACTGAAATTTTATAATCTGGGAAGTGACTTTTGCTAGGCTCTTGAGGCCTCGGCATTAATTTAAAATCAGTAACTTGACCTAAATTATTAAATTTATATACAATAGGTTCGCACCAGCCAACCTCAGTCTGTAATATCTGTTCAGAACTATAGTTAAATAGGTTCATTATTATAGATCTAATACTATTACCATGAGCTGATAACAATACATTTTTTCCATCACGCAAATAAGGCTTGATTTCTGAATTAAAATAAGGAATAGTGCGATCTAAAGTCATTTTCAAAGACTCTCCTTTAGGAGGAGGAGTATCAAAACTTCTTCGCCATATCTGAACCTGCTCTTTACCAAACCTCTCAACTGCTTCTTGCTTGTTTTGCCCAACTAAATCGCCATAATCTCTCTCGTTTAAAGCTTCATTTCGATGTATTTCAAGATTTTTGATTTTCAATTTATCTAAAATTATAGATAGAGTCTTTTGAGCTCTTAATAGATTAGAGGTAAATGCAATATCAAAACTACAGTCTTTAAGTAAATTAGCAGCTTCTTTAGCCTGCCTCTCACCTAAATCAGTAAGATCAACATCTTTCCAACCTGTAAATCTATTTTCAAGATTATAGATTGACTGTCCATGCCTCACTAAATATAAATTGCTATTTTTCATAGAATAAAAAAATTTCTATATTAAAAAACACCTTTTCCATTACACGAAGAACAGGATATATCTCTTTCTATGCCTGAACCATAGCATGATTCACATATTTCTGAAACAGCAATATCTTTAAAATTTTCATCAAAAGCACCTGATTTTATTGGTGCCTCTTTTAACACTACAAGCTTCATATGATTAGTCCTCAATTTTAACAACCATAATGAATTTAATCATTATTTTAAATTTTTATTATTAATTTACACATATAAAAATTTACAGTGTAAATTTTACAAAAATGAAAAAAACTCTTAGAAATACACATTTTATAGGTTATAAAATAAGAAAAATGCGCAAAAACCTGGGCATGACCTTAGAAGATTTGTGTGTAAGATGTATTCAATTAAATTCTTCTACAGCTCCATCAGTATCATATCTTAGTCTAATTGAAACAGGTCACAGAAAACCTTCAGCAAAACTAATCAATATGCTATCATCTATTTTTCAAAAAACCCCTAAATGGTTTCTAGATGAAACAATTAAGATTGATGAATCTAAAAATGAGTCTGTAGGGTTTTCTTTGGAGCCTAAATTTCTTTTTTCAAAAGAGCTCTTATCAAAATCAATTCCTACGCTACTATCTCAAACAGGAACCTCTGGAAGACATTTTGCTCATCTGCTAATAAGAGCTTACCAAGAAAAGAACAACAATCAATTTCACAATATTGAAAAAATAGCGGATAGCGTCGGTAAAAAGATTTTTCCTATAACATTAGATGAAATCTTCAAAATTTGCAAAAACCTTAATCTTGAAATCGAATTCTTTAATAAAAGCCCTTTAAGAACAATCAATCATTCAGGAAGAGAAATCACTACATTAATAAGGTCTTTTTACGAATATCCAAACAAAATATACATAAATAAAAGACTTGAAAAAGAACCCGATCGACTCAAATATGATTTAGCAACAATGATAGGGCATAAAGTTTTGCATAATGGAGATGGCATATTATCAATTAATGCTTCTGGAGGAGAGATTGGAGGATCACCTCAACCCTATGAAGCAAAAAGCGGAGAGATTCATCAAAAAGATATATTATATGCCTGGAGAGACTTTGAATCAAGTTATTTTGCTGGAGCTTTACTTTGCCCTAAACTTCCTTTTAGATATTTTTTGCTTAGAGAAGCTTATAATATAAATAGCTATAAAAAAATTAATATCACTCCTGGAGTTTTTATGAGAAGAATTACAAGTGTATCAAATCATAAAGAATGGCATTACTTCGATGTTTATCCCCCTGGATACTTAAGAACATCTTACAGAGGAGACAACATATCTTCGCCATGGGCAAACATGAGACTTGTCACTAACCCTTGTAAAAATTGGGCAATGTTTGGACTTCTATCAAGCTCAGGGAAAAATTTAAATCAAATTTCTATAATGAAAAATAAAAACCAAAACGAATTATATGCATCAACAGCTTTAAAAATTGAAGATGCAGCAAATAATAAACATGTGTTATCTCTAGGCTTCAACATAGGAAATCTTCTTGATAAACATAAAATAGATTCTAAAGAAATAATAAGTAGCTTAAAGAAAAAAATTAAAAAATCTAAGTCTCCTTATAAAATGAATGGAGCTATAAAAAAAGAAATGCTAAAAATAGGAAATTTAGTTAATATTTCATGGTTTCTTGATGCTGTCAATAAACCCATTACTATCATTTGCCCTACAAGTGAAGACTGTCAGTGTAATCAAAGCAGAAAAAAAAGAAGAGAAAAAATATCCTGGCTAAATGAGGTTAAGGAAAATATTATAAAAAAAAATATATAGATATACGAATAAAAATTTACTGTTTAAATCTTAGTAAAATACTTATTAAAGAATAACTATTCAGAGTAATCTAATTGAAAAAAACCTTTATTCTATCTCTAAACTGATCTTTATAATAGTCAAAAATTTCTTTAGGTGTCATTTTTTTATGCTTCTCATTAACTTCTTCATTTAACTTTTGACGTTCTGCCATTATTGATGCAAGACTATCAATAATATTTGAATTCTTATCAATTATACTTTTTAAAGCATCTTTAGGGATTTTAATACACTCTAAATGATTTATAGCTTTTACAGTTGCCGACCTCTTGTCTCCAGTTAGCAAAGAAAACTCTCCAAAAGCATCACCGTTAGATAGTAACCCAAGCTTAATATCTTTACCCTCTTTATTTAATATAACACGTGCATTTCCAGATAAAATAACAAACAAAGATGAGCCCTCATCTCCTTGCTTAACAATATTTTGGTTTGGTTCATATTCAGCAGTAATTGAATTAGATAAAAGTAGGTTGATTTCATTTTCACTGAAATCATTAAAAATATCAACTTTTTGAACTTGATCATATTTTGTTACATTTTCAATTTGAATTTCATCCATTACACCTCTTTTTGAAACCTGCCAATCTACAGCTGTTTGAGAAATTCCTACCTTACTTAAACTTTTACTGACATTAATAAATAAATTATCTCTACCAAAATAACTAAACTCATAATTTTTCCACCAAACTCTTATATTATATCTAAAAGGCTCTGAAGTAGCATCTGCTAAGTAAGCTCTAGGAGCAGGATCTCTGACAATATTTTTAACATCTTGCATTCCTAATATCAATTGTCTTTTAACTAAATCTGGAGGTAGTGTACTATTAATTGAAATCAAGTAATTACAAGAATAAATCTTATCTGGTCTAGAATGATTATGAACAATCATATTACCACAACGATTATTTGGAACCACAATCATACTATTATTTCTAGATAATAATCTCGTAGTCCTCCATTTAATATCAATAACTTTACCTAAATACGTGCCATTTTCAAGCTCAATCCAGTCTCCAATACTATAAGGCCTTTCTATGGATAAAGAAATACCATTAATTATATCTGCCAAAAAATCTTTCATAGCAAAACCAATTATAGTAGCAAAAACACCCGTTGAAACAAGTATACTCGTAATTGGCTTATCAAAAATAAAACCCAACACAAATGAAATTGTTAATAAATATATTATTAATCCAAAAAAGTTCTGAAGAAGCTTAGGTGCTTTGGTTCCACTTTTTTCAATAAATTTTTTATTCCAAAAAAATATAACTATAAGCCTATTAACAAACCATGAACCACATACTAAAAACAGAGATACCGATAAATCAAAAGCACTTTCTTCCTGAATTTGAAGTGAAATGATATAGAACAAGAAAATCATAATAGGAAAGATTACTGCATCTGTCGCCAATAGTAATTTTGTCCTATCTTTAAATTCTGCAATTTTAGCAATTCTTCTTGATATAAAAACAATAACAATAAAACCAACAAACACCCATATTAAAAGGGATGTATCTGTACCATTCCACATCTCATTATATATCTTCTGAAGAATATCCATCATTTATTCATTTATACTATTAATTAAAGGGTTAATTTCTGCATTAAATTTATTCTCAAAAGCTTCATAATATGAATTTATTTCATAATAATATTGAGCAATATCCTTATCAATAAAAATATCATTGTTAATTAATGCATCTGATGAAGGAAAAATTATTTCCAAGCCAGTTTTAAAAGATTTGACATTCAAATTAAGATCAGGATTTAAAATTAATATTTTCTTTAAAATAATAACTTCGTACAATCTTCTCAAATGTTTTGGGCTAGATATTAATATAGTATTACCACTATCCTGATTTAATTGATTTAAAAGATTTTTAAAATCTTTTTTACTGTCATCATAAATATCTATTACATCAACTTTAAAAGCAGGCCTTACAAATGGCTTGCTAATATCATAACTATCATTAGTTACAAACTTCAAGGCTAATGCTCTAAAATGCTCTGATTTAAAAATATTGTAATCCCTTAACTTTTCTTTTAAAAACTCTATACCTGAGCCATCTTCCGGGAATATAACTTTTTCAGGATTAATGTATTCAAAATACTTTTCTCTCTCAATGATTTCATAAATCATTCGCCTAACCAGAATATCTTCTCCTGGCAAAACACCTTCCTTAAGCTGTCTGTATGATTTAAAATCTAAGTCTTCAAATTTACCATAGGAATCATTCTGAACCATATTTAAAACATCTCTTACCACAGGGCTTTCATAAATAAATTTTAAATCAAATATGTCATCATCTTTCAACCTATAACTATTAGGAAAAAGCTCATTACCAAATGAATCAAACAAATGTGAATCTTGAGGAATAACCCTACTAAAACTCTTGTTTTCATTTGAAATGATATGAGGTGTTAAAACTATAATGACTTCTTTTTTTATATTATTCTTACCTTCATGAGAGAAAACTTTGCCAATTAAAGGTAATTTTGACAAAATAGGAATACCTCCCACACTATCATATTTTTTATCACTAATAAGACCACCAATAATAAAAGGGTTGTTATTTTCAACACTTATAAACGTCTCAACTTTACGATTATTTATTATAGGAGTAATCAATATTCCATCTGAACCATAAGATAATTTTTCAGGGTCTGTTATAATAGTTTCAACCTGCATCAGAATATCATTTTTGTCATTGCTTATTCTAGGCCTAATGTTTAAAATAATTCCTGTGGGTATATATTCTACATCTTCAGATGTGTATGCTGTTCCTGATGTTGTTCTGGTTATAGGAATATGTTGACCTATTTGAATACGAGCTTGTCGACCATCCATAACCATAACAGAAGGTTTTGATAAAATTTCTCCACTTGATGAATTTAAAAGAGCTTCAATATTTGCATTAAACATACTTTGCAGCACTTCACCTTCTGTATCAATAAGAGCTTGGTCAGAATACTCTATAGACAAACCTGATAAAACTTGCGAGCCATCTAAATCAGAAGACATATCAGGAGTTGTTGCTGTAAAATTCTCTCCTTGACCATAAAGATTGATTCCTAATTCTTCAAGTTCTTCACTGTTTATTTCAATAACTAAGGCTTCAATCATAACCTGATCAGCAGGAACATCTAATTTGTTTTTGATAAATTCAAGTAAAACTCTAAAATCAGGCTCACTACCATCTTTATAACAAGCCATAATTTTTTCTGGAGGTTCTCCAGAAATAATATCTGGCATTGAACTGCCTCCTAGATAAGAAGCCATACCCTCAAATGCAGAACCATCAGACTCTCCACTTGAATTATAATCTAAGTAACCTACATTTTCATATGGAAATTTAAAAATTGTTAACCCTGGTGCTTTTGAATCAATGTCATCAAAAGTATCTAGTTTTGGTGAAAAAGAAAAATCAGATTCATCTTGAACGTAATCAACGACAGAATAACCCATTGCTTTTAACATTGCGACAGCACTTTCAGAATTTACATAATTAAGAGAGATAACCTTGCAATTATCATTGATGTTACCGAATAAAAAAATCGGTAAACACATAAGTAAAATTAGTATATTGTTTTTCATAATATTTTATATTGATATAAACCTAGGTAGATAATATAGGGTACTACAATAAATATATATAAAAAAAAAATCCCTCAATTCAAGGGATTTTTTTTTTTTACTTTTTAAAAGCTACTAAAGCTGCATTTAAATATTATTTTTCTTTAGATGCATTTTCTTTAAAATCTTTCAAAAACTTAACTAACTCACCTTTTTCAGCATCTGATAAATCTTTAAAGTTCTTACTAATAGCCTTATCAATAAGATCAACATCAGTTTTCTTCAACTGTATTTTACTTTTCTTTGACTGAGTAAAATATACTTTTTTAGATGTTTTAGCCTTTGATTTTACTGCTTTTTTCTTATATGTCCCCTTAGCAAAAACAACAGATGAAAGAGCAAAAAGAGATATTAAAGCAATTATTGAATATTTTTTCATAACCTTCTCCATTTTATTATTAAAAAACAATTAAGTTTATACACGTATAATTTAACAATAAGTGATATAAATCAAAAAAATAAAATATGATTAACTATAAAAACAATAAAAATGCTCACATAAAAGATTTAAAGAGCTATAACATTAAATATAAAGAATCTATTAGTAACACCAATCGATTTTGGGAGAAACAAGCAAACCAAATCGAATGGATAAAGAAGTGGGACCAAATCTCTAATGTTGATTACAAAAAAGCTAAAATTGAATGGTACAAAAATGCAAAACTTAATGTTTCCTATAATTGTATTGACCGTCATATAAATAGAGGAAACGGAAACAATTCTGCTATTATATGGGAAGGAAATAATCCTGATGAATCTATAACCTTAACATATAATCAACTTTTAAAAAAAGTATCTACGTTTGCCAACGTTCTTAAGAAACATAATATTAAAAAAGGTGACAGAGTTTGTATATATATGCAAATGATTCCAGAACTAGCTATTGCTATGCTTGCATGTGCACGAATTGGAGCTATACACTCTATTGTATTTGGAGCATTCTCGTCAGAATCATTAATAGATAGAATAAATGACTCTTCATGTAAAGCTATCATCACTCAAGATAGCGGGGTAAGAGGAACTAAAACAAATATACCGATGAAAGATAATGTTGATAAAGCACTTGTACAAACTCCAAGCATTGAAAAATGTTTTGTAGTTAAAAGAACATGCTCTGAAATTGAAATGCAAAAAAACCGTGACTTTTGGTGGGATGATGAAGTTAAAACAGTACCCAATGTATGTAAGCCTGAAACAATCGATGCTGAAGATCCTTTATTTATATTATATACTTCTGGTTCTACTGGAAAGCCTAAAGGAGTTCTTCATACATCAGGAGGATACTTAGTATATGCTTCCTATACTCATAGAATTGTTTTTGACTATCAAAAGAATGATGTCTACTGGTGTACTGCTGATATTGGGTGGATTACAGGTCACTCTTATATTATTTATGGACCTTTATGTAATGGTGCAATTACTATGATGTTTGAAGGAGTCCCCAATTATCCAGATTACGGTAGATTTTGGAGAATTATAGAAAAACACAAAGTTAATATTTTTTATACAGCACCAACAGCTCTTAGAGCTTTAATGAAAGAGGGAAACAGTTATGTTGAACAATATGATAGAAGCTCACTTAAACTACTCGGAACTGTAGGAGAAACCATTAAAAAACCTGAATGGGAATGGTATTATGAAACTGTAGGAAATAAAACCTGTCCTATTGTTGATACCTGGTGGCAAACTGAAACAGGAGGAATATTAATATCTCCTATACCTTCTGCAACTTCACTTAAACCTGGTTCTGCAACTCTACCTTTTTTTGGAATTCAACCAATATTACTAGATCAGGACGGTAATGAAATTAAAGGTAATCCAGCTGAAGGACTTTTAGCAATTAAAAATTCATGGCCAGGTCAAATGAGAACAGTTTATGGAGACCATCAAAGATTTTTTGACACATATTTTTCTCAATTCAAAGGATATTATTTTACAGGAGATGGTGCAAAAAGAGATGAAGATGGTTATTACTGGATTACTGGAAGAGTAGATGATGTTTTAAATGTTTCCGGTCATCGCTTAGGAACTGCTGAAATTGAAGGAGCTATAGGTGCTCATAAGAATGTTGCAGAAGCAGCTATTGTTGGTTACTCTCATAACATTAAAGGAGAAGCAATATATGCCTTTGTTACCTTAATGACTGGAATCAATCAAAGTGAAGGCATAAAAAAAGAAATCAAACAAAAAGTACGAGATATTATAGGTCCTCATGCAACTCCTGAAAAAATTCAATTTACAAATGCACTTCCAAAAACTCGATCAGGTAAAATTATGCGTAGAGTCCTTCGAAGTATAGCAAAAAACAACATTGAAAAAATGGGTGATATATCTACTCTAGCAGAACCCGGTGTTGTTAAAGATTTAATCAGGAATAGAATCATATAACGAAGAAAGCCCCACCAAATATTTATGATGGGGCTTTCTTTAATATCACGTAATGTGAACTTTAATTATTTCATCAACATTACTTTTTGTGTAGTCACATTACCTGCATACTA
>PAHI01000007.1 GCA_002705575.1 Fidelibacterota bacterium
AAACAGATTAAAATAGATATAGAAACAGCAAAAAAATATCACAATATTTAATGGAATATAAAGATACAATTTTTTTACCTAAAACATCTTTTGAAATGAGGGCAAATCTTCCATCAAAAGAACCTAAGATTTTAGAGGAGTGGGATAAAGAAGAAATATTTAAAAAATTAAGAGAAAAATCCAAGGGTAGAAAAAAATTTGTCCTTCATGATGGACCTCCATATGCAAATGGCCATATACATATGGGAACAGCACTTAATAAAATATTAAAAGATGTAATTGTAAGAACACAACAAATGTCAGGTATGGATTCAATTTATGTTCCAGGTTGGGATTGCCATGGACTACCGATTGAATGGAAAATTGAAGAAGAGTATAGAAAAAAAGGAAAAAATAAAGATGATGTGCCAATAGTAAAGTTTAGAAATGAGTGTAGAGAATTTGCTGAGAAATGGATTGAAATTCAAAAAAAAGAATTCCGACGTTTGGGAGTAGAAGGTGATTGGGAAAATCCTTACCTTACAATGTCAAATCAAGCAGAAGCACAAATTGTAAGAGAGTTGGGTAAATTTTTAATAGATGAAAGTTTGTATAAGGGAGCAAAACCAGTTCTTTGGTCTGTAGTTGAAAAAACTGCATTAGCAGATGCAGAAGTAGAGTATGAAGATCATACATCAAATACAATATATGTTAAGTTTTTAATTTCTAATTCAGCCGATAAAGATTTAATTGGATCAAACATAGTTATTTGGACTACTACTCCATGGACAATACCAGGGAATAGAGCTTTGGCTTATGGGAATGATTTAGACTATTGTCTTATTAAAGTTAATGAATCTAAAGATACAAGTTTAGTCCAGGTTGATGATAAATTAATTTTTGCAGAAGAATTAATGGAAAATGTTACTAAAGAAATTGGTATAAAAGAATATTCTTTATTAAAAACTTTTAAAGGAACAAATTTATCAACTTGTAAGTGTGATCATCCTTTTAAAAAATTAGGATATAATTTTATAGTCAAACCTTTTCATGGTGATTTTGTAAATTTAGAACAAGGCACTGGTATAGTACACATAGCTCCTGGACATGGAGACGATGATTATATTTTAGGCATAGAAAATAATGTAGATATTATACAAACTGTAGAGGATGATGGAAAATATAATAATCATGCTATTGGTTTTGAGGGAGAACATGTCTATAAAGTTGATCAAAAAATTGCTAATAAACTAAAAGAATTTTCAAAACTTTTATTTCAAGGAACCTTAAGACATAGCTATCCACATTCGTGGAGATCAAAAGCTCCTTTGATTTATAGGAATACTCCTCAGTGGTTTATCTCAATGGATAAGAAAGATTTAAGAAAAATTGCTTTAAAATCTATAGATGAAACAATTTTTTATCCTCCTCAAGGACAAACACGATTAAGATCAATGATTGAGACTAGACCAGATTGGTGTGTGTCTAGACAAAGAGTTTGGGGAGTTCCACTTCCTTTATTTATAGATAAAAAAACAGGACAACCATTAAGAGATGATAATATTATAAATAGAATTGCTGATATTTATGAAAAGGAGGGAAGTAATACATGGTTTACAGAGGATCCTCAAAGATTCTTGGGAGATCAATACTCCGCAGATAATTATGAACAAATTAAGGATGTCGTTGAAGTCTGGTTTGACAGTGGATCAACTCATGCTTTTTGTTTGGAACAAAGACCTGATTTAAAATGGCCTGCTTCGATGTATTTAGAGGGAAGTGATCAGCACAGAGGCTGGTTTCACTCATCATTACTAGAGTCTTCAGGGACGAGAGGTAGGGCACCATATGAAAGTGTCCTAACACATGGATTTGTTGTTGATGGAAAAGGAAGAAAAATGTCAAAATCTTTAGGCAATGTAATTTCACCAGAAGAAATTCTTAAACAATACGGTGTAGATATTTTGAGACTATGGGTTGTAGCTTCTGATTATTATGATGATTTAAAACTTGATAAAGGTATTCTTCAGTCTCAAGCAGAATCTTATAGAAGAATAAGAAACACATTTAGATTTCTGATTGGAAATTTAAATAATTTTACAAAAGATGAAATTATTCCTGAGAAAGATTTTCCTGAACTTGAGAAATATCTTCTACACCGTTTGTGGGAGGTGGATCAAATAGTTAAAAATTGTATTGATAATTTTAATTTTCATTTAATGTTTACAACTTTATTAAATTTTTGTTCAAATGATTTGTCTGCTTTTTATTTTGATATTAGAAAAGATGTAATTTACTGTGATAATCTAAATTCGCAATCAAGAAGATCAACAAGAACACTTTTGAATATTGTCTTTAATTATCTAGTTAGGTGGTTTGCTCCATCTATTGCTTTCACCACTGAAGAGGCATGGAAGGCTATGGGAAATAAAACAAGCATACATTTGGAGGATTTTCTAAGTTGTAAAAGTTTATATGAGAATAATGACATAAACACAAAATGGTCAATAGTAAAAAATATTAGAAAGGTTGCTACAGGTGCAATCGAAAAACTAAGAGAAGATAAAATTATAAGATCAAGTTTGGAAGCTCATTTAGATATACATGTTGGTGACAATATATTTAAAAAAATTCAAGATGTATCTTTTGATGAAATTACAATAACTTCTTCTTTTAAGTTAAGCACTATTGATACATATTCTTCCGGCTTCGAACTTGAAGAATTTCCTGATATTAAAGTAAAAGCATCAAAAGTAGATGGACACAAATGTCTAAGATGTTGGAAATATGAAGACCAGCTAATTGAAGATGAGATTTGTAAAAGATGCCATGATGCAATAAAATTTTGTGAATAAAATATTAATATTTCTTTTATTTATATTATTAGATTTAATCTCTAAATTTATTGTAAAAAATAATTTAGTTTTAAATCAAGCAATCGAGTTAAATAAATATTTTGATCTTGTTTATGTACAAAATTATGGAGTTTCATTTGGTATATTGTCAAATGCTGTTCCACATTGGTTTTTAATTATAATTGGATTGCTAATAGTTTTTCTAATTTTTTATTTAATGTATATTTCTAGAAAAAAGTCAGAAAAATTGGCATATTTTATTATCATTATTGGTGCAATTTCTAATATATTAGATAGAACAATTAATACTTATGTAATAGATTTCATATCTATTCATTACGGAAATTATTACTGGCCAGCTTTTAATCTAGCAGATATTTATATTACAATTGGCATTATCATGTTATTAGTTAGTTTTTTTAAAATATCTGATAGAAATTAAATGAAAAAAATATTCTTTATTATTATTATATCTAATTTATTTCTAGTATCTTGCAATACATTTAGGGATAGTGCTGGAGTAAATAGAAAAGTTATAGATGAATATGCAGTAATTGAAAACCCTCCTTTAGTAATACCACCTAATTTTAACCTTCTTCCCCCTGAACAAATAAAATCAAAAGATATAGAAGATACTGATACAGAACTAGCTAAAGAAATACTTTTTGGTTTAGAGGATAATAATAATGAAATAGATTTAGATAATTCTGTAATCTCTGAAATAATTAGAGAAACTGAAGCAGATGAAGTTGATGAAAATATTAGAAATACAATCAATCAAGATTTTGCTGGAGAAAAGTCCAGTATAATTGATGAAACTGAATTTAAAAATGAAGATGAACTTAATGCTGCTATAAATGCCAGTGAAAACAAAGATAAAAATAAAAAAAATACAAATAAAAAAGAAAAAAAGAAAAAAAGATTTTTCTTTTTTTAAATTTAATGCAAATAAAATATTTTAACTCAACTTTTGATCATATTAAAAATACTACTTCTTATGATAAAAAAATTATTGATGAGATTTCTAAGTTGCCTGCATTTAATATCATCTTCAATGAGAAACTATTAAATGAAACTTTAGAAATAATAAATCAATTTAAAGTTAATAAGAAAAAGATTGTATTATTGGGTACTGGTGGATCAAATCTTGGTGCTCGTGCGTTGCATAATATTAATAAAAATAAAAAAATTAATATTGAATTTTATGATAATGTAGATCCAATTACTTTTGAAAATTCTTTTAATAATGTTAATTTTAAAGATACTGGATTTATAATTATATCAAAGTCAGGAAATACACCTGAAACACTTGCACAATTTTCATCTTTATATCAGATAGCTCTTCAAAAAAATAATATTGATCAATTCTTATCAAATATTCTTATAATAACTGAATTTAAAAGTTCTCCTCTGTATAAAATATCTAAAGAAAAAAACTGTTTAACATTAGAGCATAATAATAAAATTGGGGGACGATTTTCTGTCTTCTCTAATGTTGGAGTTGTACCTGCTATTTTATCTGGTTTAAATATTAGAGATTTATATAGTGGAGCTGCAGAAATACTTAACAATATAGAAAAGTATTCTGTTTTTAATTTATCTAAATTTTTATGTATGCAAGAACAGAGACAATACTCATCAAATGTATTGATGACTTATTCTGATAATTTATATTTTTTTGGAAAATGGTACTTACAACTTTGGGCTGAGAGTATTGGAAAAAATAAAAAAGGCATTACAGCAATACATTCAGTTGGTACAACTGATCAACATAGCCAGTTACAATTATATTTAGATGGACCAAATGATAAATTTTTTACTTTTATTACAACTGATCATTCAAACAAAGGACCAATAATCAACAATGATATATTTAAAAATACAGAGATTAAATATTTTAAAAATAAAAGAATTGGTGATTTAATGGATGCAGAACAAAGAGCAACTTTAGAGACATTTAAGTTAAATAATTTTAGTTATAGAGAGATATTTCTTCCTAAGATTGATGAAAAAAATATAGGTAAGTTGATGTCTTTAAGTATGATTGAAACAATAGCTTCTTGCATATATTTTGATGTTAACCCATTTGATCAACCAGCTGTAGAACAAGGAAAAATTCTAACTAAAAAATATTTAAGCTAAAATTAAAAAACTCAAATTAGTTTTACCATATTTTTTTTGCTTAATTAATTCAAAATTCTCTGGAATTTTAAAATTATCTTTTATGCTGCTTTCAACACCAATTATTGTTTTTTTATTAATTTTTTTTTGTAAAATATTTAGTAAATTATTTATATTATATTGATTGTAAGGTGGGTCGATATAAATTATTGAAATATTTGTAAAATTTATTTCAATATTTGAATTTACCAAATTTTCTTCAATAATTTCGTATTGATTTTTTTTACAAAGATTTTTACAGTTTTTTTCTAAAACTTTTATAACTTCTTTATTATTTTCATAAAAAATAACGTACTCAATTCCTCTAGAAATTGCTTCAAGTCCCATAGTTCCAATGCCTGCAAATAAATCAAGAAAAACTTTTTTATAAAAATAATTATATGAATTTTTTAACCCATAACTTTCTATAACTGAAAAAAAAGCTTCTCTTTTTAATGAAGATGTAGGTCTTACAAATTTAGATATTGTATCAAGTTTTTTTCTTTTAAAATTGCCACCAGTTATTTTAATCATTTTTAATAATTTTAATTTTTTCTACTTTACCAATTTTTAATCCACCAAGTTTATAAGGTCCAAATTGAATTCTTATTAATTTAACAATTTTCCAGGAAAAAAAATTGCAAATATTTCTAATTTCTCTATTTTTTCCCTCTTTTAATTTGAATATTAACCAAACATATTTATTAGTTTTTTTTTCTATAATCAATTTTACTTTGTTATATTGTATTTCATTTATTTTTATTCCTTTGTTTATTTTTTTAATATCAACATTTTTAACAATATTACTTACACATACCCTATAAATTCTCTCTATGTTAGAAGAAGGTAATTCTAAAAATCTTGAATATTCACCACTATTTGTAAACAAAATTAATCCTTCACTCATATAATCTAATCTTCCAACACTAATCAAATTTAGATTACTTTTTGGCAAAAGGTCAAAAATTTTATTTCTTTTTAATTTGTCTTTTGTGCTACAAATGTATTTTATGGGTTTATACATTTTCCATAATTCAATTTTTTTTGAATTTTTTAAAATTTTGTTTTCAATTTTAATTGTATCTTCATCGCTAACTTTTTGGCTAGGATGTAAACATGGACTTCCATTAATATAAACTTTACCATTAAAAACTAATTTTTCCGCATCTCTTCTTGAGCAATAGCCCGCATTAGATATAAATTTTGCTATTCTTATTTTCACTAAATACTATCTATAAAATTTTTAAAAATATCTAAATCATTATTAGTTATTAAAAATTCTGGATGCCACTGTAATCCAATGCACCATTTGTGTTCTCTATGCTCAATAGCTTCAATAACACCATCATTAGACATTGCAGATACATTAAAGTTTTTCCCTAATTTACTAATTGCTTGATGATGAGCACTATTTACCTTGAATGATTTTCTTTTACAAATTTTGAATAATTTACTTTTTTTATTAATATTAATAGTGTGACTAGTCTCATTCCTTGGATTTGCCTGCTCATGATTAATAGGTATTTTATTTAAATCTTGTATTAGTGTTCCTCCGTCAGCTACATTTATTACTTGTGCTCCCCCACAAATACCAAGTATTGGCTTATTTAATTCTAAGAATTTTTTATAAATTTGTATTTCAAAACTAGTTCTTTTATTTTTAAAGTTTTTTGATCCTTTATTTTTTTGATTATAAATCTTTGGATTAATATCAAAATCTCCACCAGTGATAATTATCCCATCTAATAGCTTACTAAAATTGTTAATAAATTTTTTTTCGTGTAATATTGGAATTGGTATTGCATTTAGTATGCTAATACTTGAAAGATAATTTTCTCTTAATGCATACCAAGGAAATTTTGAATAAGTTTTCTTTTTTTCACTATCAAGAGTAATTCCAATTAAAGGTTTTTTCATTATAATATGCTTATAATATACATAACACATTGGTTCCATAATGAACGTTGATTATTTTATGAATGAAGCATTACTAGAAGCTAAAAAAGCTCTAGCCCTTAAAGAAATACCAGTCGGTGCTATACTTGTGGACAATAAAACAGAAAAAATAATTTCAAGAAATTATAACCAAATGAATAAGTTTAATAATGCAATTAAACACTGTGAAATAAATATAATTAATGAAACATGTGAAGCTTTAAAACAAAAATACCTAAACAATATGACTATGTTTGTAACTTTAGAACCATGCTCTATGTGTGTCAGTGCAATTAGTGAAGTGCATATAAATACACTTTATTTTGGAGCATATGATGAAAAAAATGGTGGTATAGAGAAAATAAGAATAACATTTGAAAGAAAAAATATTTTTGTACCAAATATTTATGGTGGCATAATGGAAGAAAGATGTAGTAAACTATTGAAGGATTTTTTTAAGAAAATAAGATGAGTTTTAAAATTAATATTCCTGAATTTGCAGTATCTGAATTTAACAAAGCTTTTAAAGACGTAATAGAAACTAATTTCAATTATGTAAGAATTAAAGGTGAAATATCTGAGATTAAAACAGCTACTAAAGGACAAATTTATTTAACTTTAAAGGACCAAGACTCTATTTTAAGTGGTGTAATATGGGAGCAGAAAAAAAAATATTTAGATATCATTCCAGAACTTGGCCTTGAAATAATTGCAACTGGGAAAATTACTACTTGGTCACGATTTAAAACAACTTATCAAATTGATATAGATAAAATTGAAATAGCTGGAGAAGGTGCATTACTTAAATTAATTGAAGAAAGAAAAAAGAAATTACAAAAAAAAGGATATTTTGATCAAGATAAAAAAACATTATTGCCATATTTACCAAATCGTATTGGTATAATAACTTCTCCAACTGGATCAGTAGTTTATGATATTATTAATAGAGTAAACGATCGTTTTCCTATTCCTTTAGATATTTGGCCGGTTTCTGTTCAGGGCACAGATGCAGTTTCTGATATATCAAATGCAATAATTGGTTTTAATCAAATGAAATTAGATAAACCAGATATAATTATCATAGCAAGAGGAGGAGGTAGTACAGAAGATTTAATGGCATTTAATGATGAAAAATTAGCAGTTAAAGTATTTGAGTCAAAAATACCAATCGTTTCAGCCATAGGTCATGAAACAGATACTACTATTATTGATTTAGTATCAGATTTAAGAGCTTCTACACCAACTGCAGCAGCTGAAAAAACTGTCCCAGTAAGATCTGAAATAGAGGCTCAAATTAATAATTTAAAATCTAAACTAAATAATAATGTTAATTCTAGTTTTAATACAAATAAAGATAATCTTAAAAATTTAAATAAATTACTCAAAGCACCAAGTTTTATAATTAACTTTTATAATGAAAAACTAAATCAATCTTTTCAAAAGTTATATTTATCAATAAAAAATAAATTAAATATTATTTATCTTAATTTATCAAATATAGGAAATCAAATTGAATTTCCTGATAATAATATAAAAATAAAAAAACTTTTAATTAAAGATTTATCTAAAAATTTAGACAGTAATTTAATTGAAAAATATGAAAATATTAATCTTATACTAAAATCTAATGCTAGACTATTAAACTCTAATTCAATTTCTACCAATTTAAAAAAAGGTTATTCAATTTTGATGGATAAAAATAAAATAATAAAGACTATAAGAAATACAAAATTAAATTCTAATTTAAAAGTTAAGCTGAATGATGGAAAAATAGAAGTAAAAGTAAAAAAAATTAATTAAATCTTTTATGTTGCCAGAACCACTGTGATGGATTTCTAGTTATCCAATTTTCAATTAACTTATGAATTTTTTCCATCATTATAATATCATTAATTTTTTTATCATTATGATAAATAGGTTCCAAAAAATTTAACTCAATTTGACTATTCTTTAATCGTGTATTTTTAATTGGCACAATAGGCAGGTTAAACTTTCTTGCAATTTTTAAAAATCCAATTTGTGTTTTTACATCTTTATTAAAAAAAGGAACTTTTTCACCTGCAGAGTCTTTTTGATCTACTAGTAAAACTATTGAAAAATTATTATTTAAAGCCCCAACTAGATCTTTTGCACTTTGCTTTCCCTTAGGGGTATAAAAATTTTGATTAGACATCAATGTATTTTTTCTAATGTTTAAAATTAGTTTATCTAAGAAAAAATTATTTATATGTCTATAAATTCCTCCAATTTTTAAACCTAATCTATCAAGCATAGGAACTAAAACCTCCCAATTTGATTGATGTATACTAATAAAAATTGCTTGTTTTTTATTTTTGATTAAATTTTCAATATTAATTAAACCTTTTAATACTACTTTATTTTTTTTAAGAACTTTATCAAATTTTAATAACTCAGATATATTTATACCAATGTTATTCCAACTTTCATCTATTATATTTCTGATCTTTATATCTTCTAATTTTGGAAAAACAAATTTGCAATTATTGATAGCTGTTTTATCAGCATTTGAAAACTTTCCAGCTATCCTAAAAATTAAAGATGATAATTTTTTTGAAAAATTTAATGGCAAAATTTTTAAAAAAATAAATAAAATTTTAATAAAAATATATTGTAAAAAATAAAAAAATATTTTCATAAAGTAAACTCGTTTATTTTATTTTCTATAAGATTGCTTAATATTTCAATCAGCAATTTTTCATCTTCAAATTCAATATCACCATCTAATGTAGAAACCAAAGATCTATAAGATTTAGGAATTCTTACAAAATCTTTTTTTGTTGTTACAAGAATTGATTTTGTTATATTTGCTGTTTCAGCTAAATTTAACATATCATTTTCATCAAAAATATGATGATCAGGGTAACTAATTTTTTTTTCTAAAATAGCTCCTTGATCAATTAGTGAATTATAAAACTTTTCTGGATAGGCTATTCCAGCAAAAGCAGTGATTTTTTGATTTTTGTATATTTTATTATTTCTACTAATTTGAAAACTTGCATGAATTAATGGAATTGTATTTGGTATTTTTCTTTTAACATCATCAGACATTTCTCCTATCACTATAATTAAATTTGCTCTTGAAATTCCTCTTGAAATACTTTCTCTTAAGGGACCAGATGGTATTACCCTTTTATTTCCAAAACCTTGCTCTCCATTTATAACGATTATTGCAAAATCTTTTTGTAAAGTAGGATTTTGAAATCCATCATCCATTATTATGCAATCAGCACCACTTTCTTTAGCCAATAAAAAAGATTTATTTCTATCTTTCCCTATCCAAGTAGGTGCTACTTCGGAAAGTAACAATGACTCATCACCTACACTTTGAGCAGAATGCCATTCTTTTATGAGAGTATTATTAGTTTCAATTCCACCATAACCTTTTGAAACAAAATGCGGTTTATATCCATTTTTTTTTAGTAACGAACCTAATTTAATTGCAACAGGAGTTTTACCTGCTCCGCCTACAACAATATTTCCAATACAGATTACCGGAATTTTAGAGATTTTTTTTTGACTAAAAATATTTCTTATTTTAGTTCCAAACCTAAACAAAAGAGATAAAGGATATAATGTATTTGATAAATAAGTATCATTCTTCTTATACCAAAATTTGGGTGCTTTTAACATTTAGCTTAAAACCATATTTATTTCATTTAATAATTTCTCGTTATCAAAAAATTTTTTCTTAGAAAATTCTAATGCTTTAATTTTAAAATTCTTAAGATTAGATTTATCTTCAATAAGTTCATTCATTATATTTTCTAAATTATCTATATCTTTTATAATTATACATGCTTTTTCTTTAACCATTTCATCATAAATATTTTGCCAATTATAAACTAAATTACCACTTATAATTGCACAACCAAATCTCGCAGGTTCAATTGGATTATGCCCACCTTTATTTACAAATGAACCTCCTAAAATAACTATTTCGCTTTTATGAAAATATTTATCTAAATTTCCAAACTCATCAATTATTATAACATCATTATTAAAATTATTATCTTTACTATGAAGTGTATAATTAAAATTATATTTTTGTAATATCTTGGATATATTATTGATTCTATCTAAATGTCGCGGAGCTATGAATAATTTAATTTTTTTATTTTTTATAATTTTTTCTAAATTATTTAATATTTTTTCCTCTTCTAATTCATGACTACTAACTATCATTATTGATAATATTTTTTTTGGGACGTCATCTAAAATGCTTTTATTATCTGATAATTTCAAATTACCAATGTATTCAACTTTTTTATTACCTAATAATTTTATACGATCTAAATCATTTGGACTTTGGGCAAAAATTTTATTGAAAGTATTCAAAGATTTAGAATATAATTTTTTAAAATATTTCCAGTTTTTAAATGATTTTGGTGATATTCTTGCATTTATATAAAAGCATTCAATTTTCTTTTTTCGGATAATTTGTAACATATTAGGCCAAATATCTGATTCAATCCATAGTATTAAATTTGGTTTCCAATAATTTATAAATCTTTCACACCAAATTGGAACATCAAATGGAATATATTGATGTACAACTTTATCTTTATAATATTTTTTTATATAATCTGCTGATGTTTTAGTTGTTGTTGTAACAAGAATATTAAAATTTTTGTAGTATTTTTCAATAATTAAATTACTTGATTTAAATTCGCCAATACTTGCAGCATGTAACCATAAAATTTTTTTTTGATTTTGAAATTGAATTTTATTTTTGCCAAGTCTCTCTATGTATCTTTTTTTATCCTCTTTATTTTTTATTACTCTTAATAATAAATTAATAAAAATAATAGGCAAAAAAACATAACTTAATAATTGATAAAGCTTAAGCATCTAAGTTTGATTTAGCGATTAAACAACAATAATTAATTTTTTCTTCTAAAAAAATTTTATATTTTTCTATTTCATTATCTTTAGTTGACGAGGGTATAATTATTGGGTCACCCCAAACAAAATTACATTTTGAAAATGGGTAAGTAATTAAGAAAGAATCCCATGAATTTAATCTAAGATTTTTATTTGAAGCAAAGCCTAAGGGTATTATTGGAACTTGAGAATTAATTGCAATTTTAATTATACCTTCAGATACTTTTTGATTTGGTCCTCTTGGTCCATCAGGAGTAATCCCAAGATAATTACTCTCTTTTAAAATTTTGAATATTTGTCTTAAAGAAGGTGCTTTATTTTTTGCTTCAATAGAAATATTTTTTATATTAAAATACTCACCAATGTAAGCTCCAAATCTTCCATCACTATGGCTAGAAGCTAAAATATTTAATATAGATTTACCTTTCCAGGCATATCCTATCATCATTAATTGACTATGCCAAAATGCTAATATGAAAGGTTTATTTTCTTCATACATTTTATTTGGAAATAATTCATTTTTAATTTCTATTTTAGAAGTTATGCCTACAAAAAATATATATAAATAACCAAGGTAAGCTAAAATTTTTTGTACTAACGAGATTTTAAATAATTTTTTTTTAAAACTCATTTTCCAACTTTTCTTTTAGTTGAAGTTTTTTATAAATTTCTGATTTATTTAATAAATCTTTATGAGAACCAAAATTATCAATTTTACCTTTATCTATTACATATATAATATCTGAGTCTTCAATCGTGCTTAACCTATGAGCAATTATCAATATTGTTTTATTTTTCATTAAATTTTTAATTGTATTATAGATTTCTTTTTCAGTAATATTATCAAGTGAAGATGTTGCCTCATCCATTATAAGTATTGGAGCGTCTTTAATAATTGCTCTTGCAATTGCAACCCTTTGCCTTTGACCTCCTGATAATTTTACTCCACTTTCACCGATTACTGTTTCTAATTTTTTTTCTAAATTATCAGAGAATTCAGTTATTCCAGCTAGTTTTGCAACATTTTCTATTTCCTCAAAACTAGCATCTAATTTTCCATACTTAATATTGTTTGAAATTGTATCATTGAATAAAATAGTTTCTTGTGTAACCATCGATATATTACTTCTAAGATCTTTAAGCTGCATTTGTTTTATATCTTTTAAGTCAATTAATATTTCACCTTTGTAATTATCAAAAAATCTAGCAATTATATTTGCGATTGTTGACTTACCTGAACCAGACAAGCCAACTAAAGCTACCCTTTTATTTTTTGGAATATTTATATTTATATTTTCTAAAACATTTTTTTCGTCATATCCAAAAGAAATATTTTTTAATACTATGTCACCATTTAAAGTGATATTATTTTTTTGAGAAACGCTTTCCATTTTGTCATCAGATGTATCTAGTAGTTTGAAAATTCTCTCTGCGCCTGCAAGCCCTTCTTGTACACTAATATTTAAATTTCCAAGTGCTTTTACTGGTTGGTAAGCTAACAATAAACTAACAAGAAAACTCATAAACTGTCCTGTTGTCATTGTTTCATTTAAAACAAATACTCCACCAGCATATATAGATAGAGCAATTGCCAAACTTCCAATAAATTCCATTATAGGACTTAATCTATTACTTATATATGCTGATCTAGTAAAATATTTTTGAATAAAACCAATTGTTTCAAAAGCACGATTTTTTTCATAGTTTTCTTTTGTATAAGATTTAACTTGTTTAATTCCTCTAATACTCTCAGCAAGAACATTTGAAAAAACCGCAATTTCACTTTGAATTGTATATGTAATTTTTCTAATACTTTTACCAATTTTTCTTATAGGCCATAAGGCAAGTGGAAAAGCAAAAAAAGCAAAAAGTGTAAGTGTCCAACTTTGATAAAACATATTCCCTAATAGAAAAATTATTACAAGAACATCTTTAATTACTCCTGTAACTGATTTTACAATTGCTAATCTGAGATAATAAGTATCATTTATTAGTCTAGAAATAAGATTGCCAGATTTTGAGTCATTATAAAACTTTATATTTAAGTACATTAGTTTTTCAAACATTTGAGATTGTAATTTTGCAATGATTGCATGTGCAACTTTACTCATTTGGAATGAATGAGTGTATGTAGCTAAACCTTTAATTAAAGTTACTATAATTATTGCAAAAGGAATTAAAAATAGCATATCTTTATTCCCTTTAATAAGTACTTCATCTAATGCTGGTCTTACTAACCATGCATGTAAACCTGTAGCAGCTGCAGAAATGACCATCATCATTAAAGCTAAAAAAATTTTTAATTTATGTTCTAATAGATAGTGAAAAACTATTCTAGAAGTAACAGACTGTTTTTTACTTGATGTCATTAAAAAATTAATAAATATATAAATAACATTAATGCAAAAATATTATTTTGACGAAAATAAAAATTTGAGCTTTCTGACGAGTTTATATCCCATTTTTGAATTGCTATATACGTACAAATTCCTAAGATAGCTATAATAATTAAACTAAATATAGAATTTGAGGAATTCCACCCTAAAAAAGCAAAAATTAAAACAACAAAAGCATAGCAAAATTTAATAAACCATCGGCCATTTGGCCCAAAATATACAGCAGTCGATTTTATATTTTGCTTAATATCATCTTCTCTATCTTGATACGCATAAATTGTATCATATCCTAATGTCCAAAACACACATGCTAAGTAAAGTAAAACAAACTTCAAGTTTAATAATTGATTAAATTGAATTGAGACTATTAAAACACCCCAACTAAATACTATTCCCAAAAAAACTTGTGGCCAGTATGTTATTCTTTTCATAAAAGGATAAAGTATTATAAAAGGTATACTTAATACTCCACAAAATATTGAGTACAAATTAAATTGCAATAGCACTAAAAGACCTAACAATAAGAAAAAAATTAACAACAATATAGCTTCAGTTAAACTAACATTATTAGAGGCTATAGGTCTTGATTTTGTTCTTTTAACTAATTTATCTATATTTCTATCTATGATATCATTTATTATACAACCAGCACTTCTCATAAAAAAAGAACCTAAAAAAAATATCAATAACCAACTTATTAGAGTTATTATTTCAAGTTCTAGAATTGATAATCCAAACCAACAAGGCCACATCAAAAGAAGAAAACCAATTGGCCTATTAAATCTAATTAATTCTAAGTAATTAGTGAATTTTTTAAAAACTAAACTATCCAACATATATGAATAAAATGTTATTATTTTAAACTATTGTTATGAAAATGTCTAAAACCCGATTGTATGTAGAAAAGGAATTATCTCCTAATATAATGATTTATATTAAAGATAAGCAACACCATTTTTTAAAAAATGTTCTAAGAATCAAAATTCAAGACACAATTTCAGTTTTTGACGGTAAAACTGGTGAATGGTTATCTAGGGTTATGTCAATCAATCGTGAAAATATTGTTCTTCAGATAATAAAAAAAAATAAGTCAATGATGTCTGATATAGATGTTTGGTTAATTTTTGCTCCAATAAAATCATATAGAATGAACATAACAACTCAGAAAGCAACCGAACTTGGTGTATCTAAGTTTATACCTTGTATTACTCAAAATACAAATCAACCAAAAATTAATATTAGAAATTTAAAAATGAATATTATTGAGGCAGCTGAGCAGTCAGAAAGATTAACAATACCATCAATAGAGCAAAGTATAAAATTAAATGATCTTTTAAATACTTTTCCTAAGGATAGAGGTATTATTTTTTGTAATGAAATTAATAAAGATTTACCTCTTATAAATGAAGTTTTACCAAATCATTTAAATAATTATAAAAAATGGGCTGTGTTAATAGGGCCTGAAGGAGGTTTTACAGAATTAGAAGTTAACAAAATTGAATCTATCAAATCTTCTATTCCTGTTTCTTTGGGAAAAAGAATTTTAAGATCTGATACAGCAACTACTGCTGCAGTATTTTCTATTATATCAATTGTAGAAAACCAGTTATGAGCGACAACCTGTCCTACTAAAACTTTACAAGAATCTCTTGTTAAACTGCTGATAAATTTATTTATTAGTGTATAAAATACCTAACAATATGCGCTTTTTACTTTTATTCGTATCATTACTTGTCAGCTTTGCCTCTTTAGCTAATACGCCTTATGATTGGCAACTTGGGTTTCAGGAACCTGCAAGTCCAGTTATGAGAAGTGTATTAGAACTTCATGATTTTGTATTGATCATGATGACTGCAATAACAATATTTGTATTAATTCTAATTATTTATGTGGTAATTAGATTTAGAAAAAGTGTAAATCCAAATCCCTCTAAAAGAACTCATAACGCTTTAATAGAAATTTTATGGACTGGTATTCCCGTAATTATATTGATAGTAATGGCAATACCATCCTTTAAACTTTTGTATCAGCAAGATGTTATTCCCGAAGCTGATATGACAGTAAAGGTGATAGGCCATCAATGGTATTGGGAATATCAATATCCTGAACAAGATAATATTTCTTTTGAAAGTTATATGATTCCTGATGAGGATCTTCAAGAAGGAGACATTAGACTCCTAACAGTTGATAATAAATTAGTATTACCAATTAATAAAAATATTCATGTTTTAATAACCGCTGGGGACGTTCTACATAGCTTTGCAATGCCTTCCTTAGGTGTTAAAAAAGATGCTGTCCCTGGAAGACTTAATGAAACATGGATGAATATTGAAAAACCTGGCATATATAGAGGTCAGTGTTCAGAGTTGTGTGGAACCGGACATGGATACATGCCGATTGTAATTGAAGCGGTTTCACAAGATGATTTTTTAACATGGGTCATTGAAACAAAAACAAAACTTGCTATGAATGAAAAAAATACTTTTGCTAAGGTAAATAACGAATAGGAGTAGAGAATATGAGTTACGGAACGTCTTTTGAAAATCATTTAGATCATCATGATCACAAACCAGGGTTTATAAGACGTTGGTTTTTTTCAACTAATCACAAGGATATTGGAACTCTTTATATAATCTTTGCTTTAATAGCTGGTTTGATAGGTGGATTTTTCTCATTATTAATGCGGGCTGAGTTGGCTGCCCCTGGTTTAGATATAGTTGAAGATGGCCAGGTATGGAATGTAATAATAACTGCTCATGGTTTGTTAATGGTTTTTTTCGTTGTAATGCCAGCATTGATTGGTGGATTTGGTAATTGGTTTGTTCCACTAATGATTGGTGCCCCAGATATGGCATTCCCAAGAATGAATAATTTTAGTTTTTGGGTTTTAGTTCCCGCTTTGGTGTTACTAGTTGTTTCTGCAACCATTGGTACAGGTGCCGGTACAGGTTGGACAATTTATCCTCCACTTTCAAATAAAATTGGTCATGCTGGTCCATCTGTTGATATGGCAATATTTGCACTTCATCTTGCAGGAGCTTCTTCAATATTAGGAGCAGTTAATTTTATTACAACCATATTAAATATGAGAACACCAGGTATGACTCTTCACAAGATGCCTCTTTTTGTATGGGCTATGCTAATAACAGCATTCTTATTACTTTTAGCAGTGCCTGTATTAGCAGGTGCAATAACAATGCTACTTACAGATAGAAATTTTGGAACTACATTTTTTAATCCTGCTGGCGGTGGTGATCCAGTATTATTTCAACATTTATTCTGGTTTTTTGGCCATCCAGAGGTTTATATCATGATACTTCCTGCTTTTGGAATTGTAAGCCAGGTTATTTCAACATTTTCAAGAAAACCTGTATTTGGATATTTAGGTATGGTTTATGCAATGATTGCTATTGGCTTTATTGGTTTTATTGTATGGGCTCACCACATGTTCACAGTAGGCATGAGTGCAGATCTAAGAGCCTATTTTATGTTAGCTACAATTATTATTGCTGTACCAACAGGTATTAAGATTTTTAGCTGGATTGCTACTATGTGGGGTGGATCACTTACTTTTGAAACTCCAATGTTATTTGCCATTGGATTTGTATTCCTTTTTACTCTTGGGGGAGTAACTGGAGTAATTTTAGCAAATGCAGGAATAGATACAGTTATGCACGACACTTACTATGTTGTAGCTCACTTCCATTATGTTTTAAGCATGGGTGCTATGTTTGGAATATTTGCAGGTATTTATTATTGGTTTGGTAAAATGTCTGGACGTAAATATAATGAATTCTTTGGAAAAGTTCATTTTTGGTTATTTTTTATTGGTGTTAATATAACATTTTTTCCTCAACACTTTTTAGGATTAGCGGGAATGCCAAGACGGATTCCAGATTATCCTGATGCATATGCTGGATGGAATCTTATATCTACTTATGGATCCTACATCTCATTTGCTGCAACTCTTGTTTTCTTTTTTGCAATTTTATATGCTTTTTTCTTTGGAAAAAAAGAAGTTGCTAATCCATGGGGAGAAGGTGCAGATACATTAGAATGGACATTGTCTTCACCTCCACCTTTCCATCAGTTTGAGACTCTTCCAAAATTTAAAGATTAAATAAGTGGAAACTCAATCTTTATCACAAAGGTATAGTCATAATCTTTTAATTAGAAAACTCCAAGGTTACTATGAACTAATGAAACCTAGAGTTATGACCTTGGTAATTTTTACAGCTTTTGTTGGAATGTTTTTAGCACCAGGACAAATTGAATACTTTAATTTTATAATTATAATTATAGCAATTGCTATTGGAGCAGGCTCATCAGCAGCTATCAATATGTGGTTTGATGAGGATATAGATAGAGCTATGGATAGAACTAAAAATCGCCCTATACCTCTTGGAATAGTGTCTAAAAATGAAGCATTAGTTCTAGGTATATTTACAGGTATAATTTCATTACTCTTAATGCAGTGGTTTTCAAATCCTCTTGCAACAAGTTTACTACTATTTACAATTTTATTTTATATTTTTATTTATACATTTTGGTTAAAGAGAACAACTTCACTTAATATAGTAATTGGAGGTGCAGCTGGAGCAATACCTCCAATAATTGGCTGGACTGCGGTTAGTCAAGAGATTAGTTTTTTACCTATTAGTATGTTCCTAATTATATTTTTTTGGACTCCACCACATTTTTGGGCATTATCTGTTTATAGGTTTAATGACTACGAAAATGCTAAATTGCCCATGCTACCGAATGTAAAAAGTATTGAAGATACAAAAAAACAAATAGTTTATTACACAATAGTTTTAATAGTCTTTAGTTATTTTCCCTTCATAGATCAAAATATCGGTATGATTTATCTTTTTATTACAACAATTTTAAATTTTTTTTTATTATCAAATGCAATAAAATTAAAAAAAACAAAAGAAATAAAATTTAAACCCAATACAGAGGGTTTAAAGTTTTTTGCTTTGTCAATTTTTTACTTATTTAGTTTATTTGGCGGATTGTTAATTGATCATTTTATTAGTATATGAAAAATAAAAGAAGAAAAAACTTAATTACATTAATAATTTTACTTTGTATTGTAGCTTTTTTTTATCTTTGGACTTTATTTAAAGCTAATATTTTTGGATTATAAATGACAAATAATAAGACAGCCATCCTTTTATCATTAATAGTTTTATCAATGATTGTATTGGTTGGCTTTTCTGTTCCATTGTACGATCTATTTTGTAGAGTCACAGGCTATGGTGGAAAAACAAATACTTCTGAAATTATGTCTTCTACAATTCTTGAAAGAGATATTGATTTGAAATTTAGCGCAGATGTAAACGATAGTATTAATTGGTCATTCGAACCGCCAGAAAATCTTCAATTTAAAGTTGGTGAAAATCTCTTAGTTAATTATAAAGCTACAAATTTATCTAGTCAAAAAAGTTCAGGCACTGCCACATTTAATGTACTGCCTGAAAAGGTTGGCGCATATTTTATCAAAACCCAATGTTTTTGCTTTGAAAAACAAACACTAAATCCTGGGGAAACTGTGAACATGCCAGTAATATTTTATGTGGATCCTGCGATAAATGAAGATCCCTCCATGGAAGATGTTGAGGAGATAACATTGTCATATACATTTTTTAAATATATAGAATAAAAAACTATGTCAGATAAATCTAATTCAACGGGGCAAAAACATCCTTATCATTTAGTTGATCCTAGCCCATTACCTTTTCTATCTTCAATAGCAGCACTAGCAATGGCTGCTGGCTTGGTTTTCTATATGCACTATCAAACAACTTGGCTTTTAATACTAGGCACAATTGGATTGTTAACAGTAATGTTTATATGGTGGAAAGATGTGATTAATGAATCAACTTTTCAAAAAGTGCATACCCCAGTTGTGGAGCTGGGATTAAGATATGGAATGGCATTATTTATTGCTTCTGAAGTAATGTTTTTTGTTGCTTTCTTTTGGGCTTTTTTTGATGCAAGTTTAACTCCAAAACTTCCAATAGAAGAATACACTGATACATTCGATACTAATGGTGGTGCGGGTATTTGGCCTCCAGAGGGAATAAAAACATTTGATCCATTAGATGTTCCTTTTTTAAATACATTAATATTATTGATGTCTGGAACAACATGTACTTGGGCTCACCATGCTGTAAGAGAAGGTCATAGAGATCAAGCAATTCAGGCTTTGTGGATTACCGTAGGCCTAGGTTTATTCTTCACATTCATGCAGGGAGTGGAGTATTATGAAGCTGCTTTACATTACTTTAGCTTTACAGACGGAATATATCCTTCTGTTTTTTATATGGCTACAGGATTCCATGGTTTTCACGTTATAGTTGGTACTGCGTTTTTAGCAGTATGTTTATTTAGAGTTTACAAAAATCATTTTACACCTGATAGACACTTTGGTTTAGAGGCAGCTGCTTGGTATTGGCATTTTGTAGATGTAGTATGGTTATTTCTTTTTGTTTGTGTCTACATTTGGGGTGCATAAATTACTAAATTTCCAATAAAATTTTTTCTATTTAGTTTGTCCTGTATTGGATTGACAATATTTCTTGGTATTTGGCAATTAGAAAGATTAGTATGGAAAGAAAATTTAATTAAAAATTTTGAAAATTTAAAAACTGAAAAACCACTATCACTTTCAATGGGTAAAATGAAATATAGAAATATTGATGAATTTAGAAAAATTATAACTAATGCAACAATTGACCGTTCAAAAAAAATATTTTTTCCAGCTAAAACTTATAATGGAAAAAATGGTTATTTTATAGCGAGTTTATTAATTGACAATCATGGAAATAGATATTTAGTTGATGAAGGCTGGTTTGAACTCAATAAATTTGAATATTTTAAAAATAATGAAGCAAAATTCTCTGCTGAAATATTAGGATATATTAGATACCCTACTGAAAAAAGATTATTTACACCAGAAAATTCTCCTGAAACTAATGAATGGTACTATTATGATTTAGAAGAAGTACAAAAATTTTTTAAGATAGAAATAAATCAAAAGTTTTTTATTAAAAATATTTCAAAATTTAATGAAAACTTTTTATTTCCATCATCAATAAAACATAATTATTCAAATAACCATTTACAGTATGCAGTAACTTGGTTTTTAATGAGTTTTTCATTTTTGATTATTTTTATAGTGTATTTATTAAGAAAATATAAATGAACTCATATTTAAAACTTAAAAAAATTTTTAATGAAGCATCAATAAATTCAGATATTGCTGGTATTTTGCATTGGGACATGTCTACTATGATGCCTGAATTTTCCAGAAAACAGAGAGCTGAGCAATTGGCGTATTTATCTAAACTAAGTCATGATAAAATAGCTTCTAGAGAAGTTGCAGACTTAATATTAAATGCAAAAAAAGAAAAATTAGAAAAAAAAGATATCTCTAACTTGCGTGAAATGGAAAGGGAGCATAAATTTTCTGTATCACTTCCTATTGATTTAGTTCAACAGATTTCTAGAATTTCCGCTAAATGTGAAGGAGAATGGCAGGAAGCAAGAGAAAAATCTGATTTTAAAATAGTTAGTAATACCTTAAATGAACTTATTAATCTTAATAAACAAGAAGCAAAAATTTTAGGAGAGGTATTTAATTGTTCACCCTATGAAGCATTAATAAATAAATTTGAACCTTCCTCTAATTTATCATTTATTTCTGATGTATTTGAAGATCTTCAAAATTATTTAACACCTTTGATAGATATAATTATTGATAAACAAAAATCAGAGGCTGTTTTGCCATTACACACAAAAATTGATGAATTTACCCAAAAAAAAATAGCAGAGCATATTATGAATTCTGTTGGCTTTGATTTTAAAAGAGGAAGATTAGATAAAAGTATCCATCCTTTTTGTGGAGGTTCAACAAATGATGTAAGAATTACAACAAGATATAATATTGAAAATCCACTTTCATCTTTAGATGGTGTTATGCATGAAACTGGACATGCGTTATATGAATTAAATCTTCCTGAAGAATGGGCACATCAACCTGTGGGAAAATCAAGAGGTATGGCAATGCATGAAAGTCAATCGCTACTAATTGAAATGCAAATTACAAGATCACTTGCATTTAAGAAATATTTATCAGATTTATTAAAAAATAAATTTAAAATTTCGGGTGAATCATTTAGTTTTGATAATTTATATAAACTTGGAACAAGAGTAAAAAAATCTTATATTCGAGTTGAGTCTGATGAAGTTACTTATCCACTTCATATTATTTTACGATTTAATCTTGAAAAAAGAATTTTTAATAATGAAATAAAAGTTGACGATATCCCTGTAGTTTGGAACGACGAATATAAAAAGTTATTTAATATAAATATTAAAAAAGACAGTGAGGGCTGCTTACAAGACGTACATTGGTATGCTGGATTATTTGGTTATTTTCCAACTTACTCTTTAGGAGCACTTACTGCTGCACAATTTGCAAATAAATTAAGAAATGAACTACCACTATTAGATAATGATATTGAAAATGGCCACTTTTCTAATCTCACAAATTGGCTAAAAATTAATGTCCATAAAAAAGCAAGTTTTTATTCAACAAATGCAGTTTTAGAACAGGTTACAAATTCTAGTTTAAATGCTAAATACTTTAAAGATTATATAAATAACCGATATCTCTGATGAAATATTTTAGTACGAGAGATGTATCTCTTAAAAAATCATTTAATGATATACTTTATCAAGGTTTATCAAATGATGGAGGATTATATCTTCCAATTAAATGGCCAAAAATAGAAATAGAAACTTTAAAAAATAAATCTTATGAAGATGTTGCTTTAGAGATCATACATCCTTTTGTTAAAGAAAATTTTTCAAAAAATGAAATTTCAAAAATATTAATTAAAAGTTATGATAATTTTTCGAATTCAAATATAGCGCCTATAAAAATATTAGAAAAAAATAAATATTTACTTGAATTAATTTATGGCCCAACTTATGCGTTTAAGGATTACGCATTACAATTTTTAGGTAATCTTTTTTCAGAAAGCTTAAATAAACATCAAAGAAAAATTACAATTCTTGGAGCGACTTCTGGTGATACGGGATCAGCTGCAATTCATGCATTTAAATCAAATAACAATATTAATGTTTTTATATTGCATCCATATAAAAAAGTTTCACCTATACAGCAAAAACAAATGACAACTGTTGAAGAAAAAAATATTTTTAATATTGCAATTGAAGGTAATTTTGACGATTGTCAAAAAATTGTAAAAGAATTATTTTTAGATAAGGAAATACAAAACATTACTTCCTTAACAGCTGTTAATTCGATAAATTGGGCCAGATTAATTCCACAAATAGTATATTACTTTTGGGCCTATTTACAAATTGATAAAAAAGATTTAAATTTTATAGTACCATCTGGAAACTTTGGAAATATTTTTTCTGCTTATGTAGCTAAAAAAATGGGATTACCAATTAATCGTCTTCATATTGCAACAAATAAAAATGATATTTTACGGTCTATAATTCTAAATGGTAATATGAATAAAAAAACAGTTTCCGAAACGTACAGTCCTAGTATGGACATACAAATTTCAAGTAACTTTGAAAGACAAATGTTTGAAACTCTTGGAAGAGATAGTTCTAAAATAAATAATATTTTTTCCACATTTAATAAAACAGGTGAGTATAAATTTGATAAAAATACTGTTGATGATTTTAATAAAATATACGATGCTTCAAGTGTTAATGATGTTGAAACTCTAGAAACAATTAAAATAGTATTTGATCAATATAAATACATTTCTGATCCACATACAGCTACAGGTTTAAAAGTACTTTTGGAGAAAAATTCTACTGAAACATGGGTCTCACTTGTTTGTGCACACCCTGCTAAGTTTAATATCCCTGTTAAAAAAGCTATAAATCAAGAAGTAACTATACCAAATGAATTAAGCAAACTCTTTGATAAAAAAGAAAAGTTAACTATATTATCAAATAATACTAAAGAAGTTAAAAATTTTATTATGGAAAATATTAAATATGCATAAAATTACTGAACTAGAAAGTGGATTGAGAATAGTTACACAAAATATGCCTGGTTTAGAAACAGTATCAATGGGGATATGGAATTTTGTTGGTGGAAGAGATGAAACTAAAGAAGTAAATGGAGTTGCTCATCTTTTAGAACATATGGCATTTAAAGGAACCTCAACAAAAAATGCATTGCAAATTGCAGAAACCATTGAGAACGTTGGTGGAGATATTAATGCATATACTTCAAAAGAAATTACTGCTTATTACGTAAAACTTTTATCCGATGATTTACCATGTGGTATAGATATTCTTACAGATATTCTTCAAAATTCAACTTTTGCTGAGGAGGAATTAAATCGTGAAAGAGGTGTAATAATTCAAGAAATTGGAATGTATTTGGATACACCAGATGATATGATTTTTGATTATTGGCAAGAAAAAGCATATCCTGATCAACCTATGGGGAGATCTATATTAGGAAAAACAGATATCATAAAAAATATATCCAGAGAAGAGGTAAAAAACTTTATGATGAAACATTACAATCCAAAAAAAATGATTATTAGTGCAGCTGGTAAAATTAATCATGATGCGTTTGTTGAGTCAATAAAAAAATCTTGTACAAATCTTCCCTCTGGTAATTCAGACATAAGATCAAAAGCAAATTATCAATCTGGTGAGTATAGAGAGGATAAAAAATTAGAACAAATTCACTTACTCCTAGGTTTTGAAGGAGTCAATTACCATGACGAAGATTTTTATTCATTACTTGTTTACTCTTCACTGTTAGGAGGAGGAATGTCTTCTAGATTATTTCAAGAAATTAGAGAAAAAAGAGGACTTGTATACGGCATTTCTTCGTTTTGTTCTTCTTATACTGACACAGGAATATTTGGTATTTATTGTGGAACTGGTGAAAACCAAATTCAAGAATTGATCCCCGTTCTATGCGATGCATTAAACAAGAGCCCTTATAATATTTCAAACAAAGAAATAAATAGAGGTAAAGCTCAACTAAAAGCAAGTTTAATGATGGGACGTGAAAGTGCATTTAGAAGATGTGAAAGTGCTGCAAGACAATTATTAGTTTTTGACAGAATAATAGAACCTTCTGAAACAATTAAAAAAATTGATCTTGTATCAAATGAGACTGTAATAAATATTGCAAAAAAAATAGTTTCAGGTCCGATTACTGTCTCAAGTATTGGACCATTATCAAAGTTAGAAACTTTAGATAAAATACAAGCACGTATTAATTAATATCTGATTATTACTTTATTTTTATTATTTCTTTCACTAAGTGATTCTCTTGGAAGTTATTAATAGATAATTTCATTTCTAATTCAATTTCATCATCTATTTGTATCTCTCCATTTTGGAATTTACTTGTTAAAGTTGTTTCTATTATTCTTTGTGAGGAAATACCTACTTTCTTTAAGAATTTTCTTATTTCAATATTTAAATTATCTTCATCCATATTAATATTATAAATTATTTGATAAGATTCCTACAATAGTGTTATTATTTATTTTATGAATTCATATTCTTTCAAAACTTCATTAGGTTGGATCACTGTAAAATCAAATAAAAAAAAGCTTATTTCTGTTAAATTTGGTAAATCGAAAAATTATATTAGTTCTAAATATTTAATAAATATTTCCAAACAAATTGAATTATTTACAATTGGCAAATTAAGAAAATTTAATATAGATTATCAATTATCAGGCTCCTTTTTACAAATAAAGATATGGAAAGAATTATTTAAAATAAAGTATGGAGATAAAAAAACATATGGAGAAATAGCAAAAAAACTTAATACTTCTCCTCGTTATGTAGGTAATGTCTGTGGGCAAAATAATTTATTATTAATTATCCCTTGTCATAGAGTTATAAGAAGTGACGGTTCTTTGGGTGGCTTTTCAGGTCTAGGTGGGATAAAACTTAAGAAAAAATTGATTAAATTAGAATCTAATGACTAAAAATATTATTGTTCTCCAACACATACCTATTGAAACCCCGGGCTATCTGTTGGATTTAATGAAGCAAGATAAATATAATATAACAACAATAGAATTAGATAATGGTGAAAAAATTCCTGAAAATTTATCCCATTTTGATGCTATGTTTTGCATGGGTGGACCAATGGACACTTGGATGGAAGAACAACATTATTGGTTAGTAGAGGAGAAAAAGAAAATTAAAGAATATGTTGTTAATTTAAAAAAACCATATTTAGGTTTTTGTCTAGGCTGTCAGTTACTTGGAGAAGTTTTAGGTGGGAATGTTACTAAATCAAATCCTCCAGAAATTGGTATTTTAAAAATCAAAATGTCAAAATCAAAAGATGATGATCTATTGTTTTCAGAATTTTCAAACAACATTAAAGCCTTACAATGGCATAGTTATGAGGTTAATAATTTAGAAAATAATAAAGATGTAACTATTTTAGGCTCCTCTAATACAACAAAATATCAAATATTTAGATACATGCATCATGCTTACGGAATACAATTTCATATTGAAATTAAAGATGATACTGTTGAACAGTGGTCATGTGTTCCAGAATATGAAAAAGCTCTAGAGGATAGTTTAGGAGCTGGGGCGTTAGAAAAGTTTGATAAGAATGCCAAAATGTATATGAGAGAAATGAATTTAAGTGCAGAAATCTTATATAGAAACTTTAAAAAATTAATTTAATCAAACTTTCCATCTTAGAGCGGCTGTATGAACAGGATTATCCCAATGTTTAATTATGTTTTCATCTAATTTAGTAATTGTAAAAGCCCCCCCAGCCATTTCTAATGAAGTGGTGAAGTTACCAACTATAGATCTAGAAACTTTAATATTTTTTTTCTCTAAAAGTTTTTGACCACATTCAAAAAGTAAATACAATTCCATTAAAGGAGTGCCTCCAAAACCATTAACATGTAATAATACCTCTTGATTATTTTCTGGTTTTAAATCATCCAAAATCGATTCTAGTATTTCCTTTGTAAGTTCATTTGCTGATCTTATTTTTTCTCTTTTTCTTCCAGGTTCTCCATGTATACCAACTCCAAATTCCATTTCATCACCTGATAATTCAAAAGTAGGCTTTCCTGCTGCTGGAACAGTGCAACTTGTAAAAGCAACACCCATAGATCCAGTCATCTTATTTACATGATCTCCAAAATGTTTACATTCCTCTAATGTTGCACCTGTTTCAGAGAGACTTCCAACGGTTTTTTCTACAATCATAGTTCCGGCAACTCCTCGTCTTCCAGTAGTAAATGTGGAATCTTCAACTGCAACATCATCATTAACAATTACTGTAGCATTTTCATAATCTATAAGATCTGCACCCATTTCGAAATTCATAATATCACCAGAGTAATTTTTAACGATAAATAATATTCCTTTTTCATTATGAGTTTTATTTGCAGCAGCTTCCATTTGATCAGGAGTTGGAGCACTAAAAACTTGACCTGGACAAGCAGCATCTAACATGCCAACTCCAACGAAGCCTCCATGTAAAGGCTCATGACCTGAACCACCTCCAGAAATTAAAGATACTTTTGGATTACTTGATTTGTTTTTTCTGTAAATAAAGTCTGGAGAAAGATTCACATTTAATATATCCGAATGTGCTTTTCCAAAACCTAATAAACTTTCACTCAAAATATTTTCAACATTATTTACAAATTTCTTCATAAACTTTCCTTTTATCCTATAATATTTTCACAAATTGCTTCAATTGCTAATTGAGAAGATCTAGCGCCAGGATCAATATGACCTTTAGCTCTTTCACCCAAAAAAGAAGCTCTTCCTTTAGTTGCAACCATATCTTTAGTTGTTAACATACCTTTTTCTGCAATTTTTTTGATTTGATTTGCTATAATTTTCATATCTTTTACATCTTTAATTTCTTTAAGTTTTATTGCAACAGGTATTAAGACATCAAGCATTGTTTTCTCCCCAATATCTGATTTACCTCTATTTTTCATTGATTCAACACCTTCAGAAAACATGTTTGTTAAATTTTTAAGATCATTTAAATCACTATTATATTTTTTTGACATACCAATTAAAAGTGTAGAAAATAATGCCCCAGATGATCCTCCAACTGTAGTCATTATCTTCATTCCAATTTTTTTAAAAACAACATCAGTAGATTCTGATTTTAATTCATCTTTTAGTGATAAAGCTTCTTTTAATCCTCTTAATATATTAAAAATATGATCTCCATCACCAATTTCTTGATCTAATTTTTCAATCTCATCTTTGTGTTTAGTAATTTTTTCCTCAATATTTTTGAGACATATAAATATATATTCACTATTCATTGTAAATTTAAAAGATAAGAAGTATTTTTTTAATTTTAGCGAGTGCTTTGTAAATAAATACCATATAAATGACCAGAACCTATAGCAACTATTGCTACAATAATAAGTATTATAAATATAATTATAGCTATTTTTATTAATTGTGATGTTTTAACTCCTTCTACACAAAGCGGAACGAGATTAAACATAAGACCAGCTACCACAACTGCAGCACATGCAACTCCGTAAAGATAAATTGTAAATGGTTGAAAAAGACAAATTAGTGCTAATACACTAAAAAGTACTATTCCTCTTTCAACATTTTTAGCCTGTTTCTTGGTTAGTCCTGAGCTATTTTTATCCATGGCCAACAACCTTTCCATCTTTATTAAATAAATGTACTTGAGATTTTTTTGGTTTTAAATGAATTACATCACCTAATTTTATTTTATGAGATCTGCTTTGAACTGCTCTAAAAGATGCTTCATTAGACTTTATATGTAATAAAACCTCAGAGCCCATATTTTCAATTAAGTCTACTTCTCCAGAGAGAGAGTCAGTTGATTCTTTCTCAGCTAAATCAAAACTTCTTGGACGAATTCCTAAGAAATAATTTTCATTTGTATTTACATTTAAACTTGAGCCAAAATCAATTTTTATTTTTTGATTTAGTAAAGATATTTCTAATTCTGAAGAGTTAATTGTATCAATATTACAATCAGCAATATTCATTTGAGGAGTGCCAATAAAACCTGCTACAAATGTATTTTCAGGTTTGGCAAAAATATCATGTGGAGAGGATATTTGCTCAATTAAGCCATCTCTCATGACAGCAATTTTTGTTGCCATTGTTAAAGCTTCTAATTGATCATGAGTTACTATTACAGTAGCTTTATTTAGGTCTGATAATACTTCTTTAATTTGACCTCTCATTTGTTCACGCAATTGGACGTCCAAACGACTTAAGGGCTCATCAAATAAAAAGCATTTTGGATCTCTAATTATTGCTCTACCAACTGCAACTCTTTGTTTTTCACCTTCGGCTAATTGGTGAGGCTTTCGATTAATAATTTCTCTTAATTGTAAAATATCTGCAATTTCAAATATCTTATCTTTAATTTCTTTTTCAGACATATTTTCTGCATAGAGAGGATTAGCCAAATTTTCTCCAACAGTTAAACTTGGATAAAGAGCATAAAACTGAAACGCCATTGCGAGATTTCTATCTCTTGTCTCTAATTCATTAACATTTATATTATCTATTAAAATATTCCCTGAAGTCGCAATTTCTAATCCCGCAACCATTCTCAAAGTTGTTGTTTTTCCACAGCCTGATGGACCTAGTAGACATAATACTTCGTTTTGATCTACCTTTAAAGATACATCATTAACAGCCGTTAGATCACCAAAAGATTTTGTTAGATTTTGTAATTCAATAGTAGACATTATTTTTTAATTGTTCCAAAGGTTACACCTCTTAAAAGTTGATTTTGAAGAAGATAAGTTACGAGTAAAATAGGTATTAAAAACAAACAAATCATTGCTGCTAAAAGTCCATAATCTACATTGATTTCACCACCAATTGTTCTGGCCATTGCTGGCGGCATTGTTCTTGTTATTTTATTTGTTAATAATAATGCAAATAAAAACTCATTCCATGTAAGTATTAAAGCAAATACAGAAGTTGCAGCTAATCCAGCTTTTACTTGAGGAATACACATCCCAAAGAATACTGATCTTTCACTTGCACCATCCATTCGAGATGCATCTTCAATTTCTGTATTTAATTCATCAAAGAAACTTTTCATCATCCAGA
Source organism: Fidelibacterota bacterium (assembly GCA_002705575.1). The sequence goes on from PAHI01000007.1 coordinate 30,392, forward strand.
TAGAAAAAGGAAGATTAAAGCAAGTATAGATAAGAATTATACCTGTATATGTACCTGCCAATCCAGTTACTCTAAAAATTAAAAAAATTGGAACTATAACTATAATCGGAGGCAACATTCTTGTTGTTAATATTATAAACAAATATGTATCATTACCTCTTAAGGGATGTCTTGAAAAACCATACGCAGCTAGGGTTCCTATAATTAATGCAAGCAAAACACTCATACCTGAGATAAAAATACTATTAAAGAAATACATATGAAATCCAGTAGCTACATATTCTGTGCTGTTAGCCATACTTCTATAAAAGATATGATAAAAATTTTCGAGCGTTGGTGTGAATATCCATTTTGGAGGTGTAGCTAATGTATCGCTTCTAGATCTAAACGCTGTAAGAATAATAAACAGAACAGGAAAAAAATAAATAAAACCAACAATCGCAGCGACTGCAGTCCCACTCCAACCAGCTTCACCTATTGCTCTTTTTTTCACATCTCCTCACTTTCTCTTTGTTTGATTACATAGAGATATAAACTTGTAAGCACAATAACAGCAAATAGAAGTATATATCCCATAGCAGCAGAGCTACTCGTTCTAAAAAATTGGAAAGCAGTTCTATAAACTAAAACACCTATTGTTTCTGTTGCCGTTCCAGGTCCACCATTAGTTAAAATAAATACTAGATCAAATATTTTAAATGTTTCGATTGTTCTAAATAATACTGCTAGTAAAAGTAGACTTCTAACATAAGGAAAAGTAATAGTAGTAAACGTCCGCCACCAACTCATTCTATCGATTTCTGCAGCTTCATATAAATGTTTTGGAACACTTACTAATCCTGCCAATACAAGTAACATTACAAAAGGAGTCCATTGCCATGCATCAGCAACTACAACTCCAATTAAAGCTCCAGCTGGTGTTGCCAGCAAGACATACATTTCGCCTGTAAAGCTTTGTACAAATTGACTTAAGAGACCAAATTCTGGCTCATAAAAAAGTTTAAAATAAATTGCAACTGCAACATTACTTAACATCATTGGTGTTAAGACAAACATCAAAAGTATTCTTCTTAAAGGGAATTTTTTTGCAAATAATAATGCTAATAAAAAACCAAGAACCATTTGTACACCTACACTACCTGCAACTATTATCGCTGTAGTTTGAAGAGCTTCCCATATTCCTTCTTTTTGAACTACTTTTTCATAATTATAAAACCAGCTAAATTTTGGTGGTTTTAGTGTATTTGCTCTATATTTAAAAAAACTAAGCCCAAATGACCACATTAAGGGTACTATATTTATTAATAATAATACTATTACAGCAGGTGCAATTAGCATCGGTCCGCGTCTTTTTGGATCCATGACCCATGCTATAAAACCAGTATTATTATTCATAAATATTAGATCTTTATAGATTAAAAATTAAAAAAGCCCAATGTAACATTGGGCTTTTTAATAAACATATTTACTCTATTCTACCAACTTCTTCCAACAGTTCTTGTTGGAACTCAGCGATATTATCAAGAGTAGTTTTAGCATCTTGTTGACCAGTAATTGCTTTGTCAAACTCTTCTTGTTGTTGAGTTAACAGTTCAAAGAATTCTGGAATATGCCAAACGTCTTTCTGCCAGTCCATACTTGCAACATAAGCTGCATTCCATGGAGCCAATGCATTGTAACCATCTGAATAGATGATGCTCTTCATACAACTTTGACCACCAGCTTTAACAGCTGCAATCTGTGTATCAAAAGATAACCACCATTTAATGATTTTAAAAGATGCATCAATTTCATCATCAGTCATCCAAGTAGTCATAACAAATGGCTGACCACCTAAGTTTGCCCAACGAGAAATTGTACCATCAGCTTGCATAGTTCCTGGCTGTCTTGCATAACCTGTGATGTCATAAACTTTTGATAAGCTTGGATCTACAACAGGTGCACCTAGACCAACCCAGTTGATCATAGAAGCAATTTTACCTTCAAGGTACAATGCTTGCATTTCAAATATACCCATACCACCAGTTCTGTGTGAAGGGTGCATTGTTCCAAGTAAATCAAGATACTTAGTCAAAGCTTCAACGTTGATATCTGAATTTACAACACCTACTGCTTGAGCTGTTGGTTGTTGATCCTCTCTCCATATATCTCCACCAAACTGCCAGAAGAATCCATTAATCTGCATTGATGAGAAGTCATAAGCTTTACCAGCCTGATAAGTAACACCAAACATGTCATCTTCAAGTGGTTTACCAGCCATCATTTCACCTTTTTTACGAGTAAGGAATTCATTGATATCAAAAATATCATCCCAAACAGTTACTTCCCAGTCAGCATAAGTACATGGAAGTTTTTTTCCATACTTAGCTCTAAATGCAGTATTTTCATCAGGGTTACAGAAAATATCTGTTCTGTAAAAATTTACATAATTGTCAGGGAACTGAGGAAAACCATAATAGTTTTCACTCTTATAAGGATAAGTAGTATAACCTTCTTTATAACCTTGATGCATATCATCAAATATAGCCTGTAGCTCTGGATCAGCATCAATATACTTATTTAGTTTTTGGAAATACCCACCTTCAATGAACGCCCCTAGCCACTGACTATCAGAAACTATCATTGAATACTTTTCCTCACCTGAAGTAAGAGATGCTGCAACGTTAGTATAGAATGTATCCCAAGGAATAAAATCTAATGTAAGTTTTATTTCAGTATCTCCACTTTGTGGAAAATTAGAATTAAAATATTCTTGCATGAAACGAGTAGGTGGCCAGTCTGGTGCCGCCATAATTATCTCGACTGTTTTTGATTGAACAGCCTTTGAAACCCCTATTGATAAAACAATTGAAGCTAAAAATGCAAGAAAGGTTCTCTTTGTTAAATTTAACATATTACCTCCCATTAATTAAATTTAATTAATTCTAATAAACCATAATTTTCATCAAAATATATAAAGAAAGTTTATATATTATCTAAATATTAGTTTTTTTTTAGGCATTTTTATTTATTAAAGGGAGATTACTATTAAAAATTAACAATAAACATATGATTAGCAATACTATAATAAAATTTTTAAAAAGAGAAATTAAATATTTTGATGAATCACAAGATGAAAAAAATAACCCTCTTAATTACTTTAGACGATCAAGAATCCATTGGCTGTATTTATTGAATATTCTCATCTCTCATTATGAAGAAAAAACAATAACGAAAAGTGATTTAATTCATAAAATACAAGTCTCTCATATAACAGTATTAAAATATATTAAAGAGTCAATTGATCTTGGAATTATAATGCAAAAAAAATCGAAAATTGACAAAAGAAAAGTAGCTCTTTATCCATCCTCAAAATTAGTAAGTTCATTTGAAATGTTTTTTGATGATGAGACTAGAGATTTAAAAAATTTATTTGAAGAAAATATTAAAGATTAATTTGTTATTGCGCTAACTCCAGTTTCAGATGAAAAAAGATAAGAATTATTTGTATTAAATGAGACATTTATATTCTGACCTGTATTGTAATTAATTGCCTCTTCTTCTGGAAGTATCATTTTTAATTTTGTTTGACCAATTATTAAATCTATTATTGTTACATCACCTAAAGGCTCTTTAAGAAAAATTTTAGCATTAAAATTATTCCCATCTGATGAAACATTTATATCATTTGGTCGAATACCAAACATCAAATCAGTAGAAATAAAATTTTGATCAATTTTAATTTGATTTGCTAATGATATTTCACCAAATGGTAATTCAATATTTTGATTATTTATTTTTGCTTTCATAATGTTCATTTCTGGAGAGCCTATCATTTTTCCAACATATACATTTTCTGGACTTTCATATAATTTATCAGGACTGCCTTTTTGAATTAATTTTCCGTTTTTAATGATTGTTATATTATCTCCCATAGTTAAAGCCTCAAGTTGATCTGGAGTTGCATATACCATAGTCATATTCAAATCTCTTTGAAGTCTTTTTAATTCTGCTCTGGTATCATGTCTTAACTTTGCATCTAAGTTTGCAAGCGGTTCATCAAGCAGTAATAATTTTGGTTGTTGAATTAGAGCTCTACCAATTGCCAATCTTTGCTGCTCTCCTCCAGACAATGTGTCTGGCTTTCTTTTTAAAGCATGAGTAATTCGAAGCATATCTGATATTTCAGCTATCTTTTTTTTTATTTCACTTTTATCAATTTTCTTTTTTACTAGAGGATATGCTAAATTATCCTCTGTAGTTAAGTGGGGATATAAGGCGAATGTTTGAAATACCATTGCCATCTCTCTTCCTTGAATTGGTTCATTTGTAAAATTTTTCTCATTAAACCAAACTTGTCCATCTTGAACCTTTTCTAAGCCAGCTATACATCTTAGAGTAGTTGTTTTTCCTGCTGCAGATGATCCAAACAAAACTGCAAACTCATTTTTTTCTACAGAAAAACTAAAATCATCTAAAGCAACTAAATCTTCATATTTCTTTGTAATATTTTTAAGTTCTAAGTAAGACATATTTTAATAAGTTGCTCTTCCTCCACTTATATCAAAGACTGCGCCAGTAGTAAAAGAGTTTTCAGCTGAAACCATCCATGCAACCATTGAAGCTAATTCTTCAACTTTAACAAATCTTTTTCTAGGAATTTTTGATAACATATAATTTATATGTTCTTCACTAATTTGATCAAAAATTTTTGTCTTTGCAGCAGCTGGAGTTACACAATTTACAGATATATCATAATCAGCAAGTTCTTTACCTAGTGACTTAGTTAATGCTATTACTCCAGATTTTGCAGCACTATAAGCGGATGCATTTGGGTTTCCTTCTTTACCAGCTATGCTTGCAACATTAACAATTCTTCCATAATTATTTTCAATCATATGAGGTACTACAGCTTTGCAACAATTAAATGTCCCATTTAAATCAATGTTAATTACACTCTCCCAGTCTTTATTTGGATATTCCCAAGTTTTATGAGATGGACCTGCTATTCCAGCATTGTTAACAAAAATATCAATTTTAGAGTGTTTTTTTACTATAGATTCAACTGTTGATTTTACATTATCAAAATTTGTAATATCAATTTGAAATATATCTAAAAAATTAATTTCACCCTTATTAACAGCTTCTTCAGTAACTTTAGGATCTTTATCTATATTAATAATTTTAGCTCCCGATTTTTGAAGTCTATAAGCTATAGCATAACCAAAACCTTGGGATGCTCCAGTCACAACAGCTATTTTATTTTCTAAATTAATATTGTTCATAATAAATAAAATTAATAATTGAGCAAAAAAACAAATAATTCAATAGAGAATTATATCAAATTAACAATTAATAAGTTTTTAATCAGCCATATTTTGAAATAAGTGAGTCTAAAGCAGATTTACATTTTTCTGTAGCATCCCAAGCTTCAGGCCAAAAACATAAATCTACTGTCCACCAATCTTGCCCTACGTTCTCTTTCGCAAGAGCGGGAACAATTGAATCAAAATCTAGAATTCCATCACCAAATGGTGGATGTGCACTTGTTTCATCGTTACCAGCATCATCTTTATGACAAGTATTATCAGAGTCAATCAAATGTATATGATTTATTCGACCGCTAAATTTATTTATTAATTCTAACTGATCTTTAACAACTTCTTTTTCTCCTTCTTGTCTTGCTCCAACTACTCCAAGCATCTGACCATGACATGTGTCATACATAAGTCCAAAATTAGAATGTTGTAATTTATCTAAAACTTGAAGTACATAAGATGGTTTATTAAAAGCAAAACCCGGTTCAAATTCCCAAGTAACATATACACCTTTATCTGCTGCATAATTTATACAAGTATCCCAAGTAGAAGTAAGCCTAGAAAAAAGTGTATCAAACTCAACTTCACTATGAATAGTAGGAGGTTGTACACAATCAACTCTAACACCGCTAATTCCCAAATCGACAGCAAAGTCGACATTTGATTTAAATTCTTTAATATATTTTGAAGGGTCAGACGTATTCAATAATTCTTCACTCCATAAGTCTTGAGCAAATCCTGAAAAAGATAGTCCCCAATTTTTCATTTTTTCTTTTAATTCATCTCTTTGTTCTTTTTCAGGATGGTTATGTGGATTTGGATAGCCATTAAAACCACCAAGTTCCATTCCATCAAATTTTAGTTTTGATAGTGTTTCTCCCACTGTATCAAAAGGAATTGGATTTTCACCATAAGGACCTACGTTATAAGCCCAAGTACCTATAGATGTTTTTTTCATAATACCCCCTAACTAATTCCTAAGATTTTTTTATTTGCTTCTTTGTTATCACCACTTTTATCAATAAAGTCATCAAAAGCTCCTTGAGAAACTGTTATAATATGATTAGCGATAAAGGGAGCACCTTCTCTTGCACCTTGAACTGAGTCTTTTATTGCACATTCCCATTCTAGAACTGCCCAACCACTAAATCCATAATAAGTTAGTTTTGTAAATATACTTGAAAAATCAACTTGTCCGTCACCCAGAGATCTAAATCGACCAGCTCTATCTCTCCAATCAACATATCCTCCATAAACACCATTTCTTCCAGTCGGATTAAATTCTGCATCTTTTACATGAAACATTTTTATACGATCATGATATAAATCAATGTAATGTAAATAATCTAATTGCTGTAAAACGAAGTGACTTGGATCGTAAAGTAAATTACATCTTGGGTGTTCATTTACAGCATCTAAAAACATTTCCCACGATGCCCCATCATGAATGTCTTCACTTGCATGCGCTTCATAGCAAAGATCTACTCCATTATCTTCATAAACATCTAATATTGGTTTCCATCTTTTTGCTAATTCTTTAAAACCATCTTCAACTAGTCCAGGTAGTCTTGGCGGCCAGCTATAAATATACGGCCATAATAATGCACCTGGAAAACTTACTGATACATCTATTCCAAAATTTCTTGATGCCTTGGCAGCCATTTTAACTTGCTCCACTGCCCATTCTTGTCTTGATTTTGGATTATTGTGAACTTCAGCAGGAGCAAATTGATCAAACCCAATATCATAGGCAGGATGTACAGCAACTAATTGTCCTTGTAGGTGGGTTGAAAGTTCACTTATTTCAACATTATTTTTTTTACAGATCCCTTTTAGTTCATCACAATAATCTTTACTCTCTGATGCTTTCTTTAGATCAATCATTCTAGAGTCCCAAGTAGGGATTTGCACACCTTTATAACCTAGATCAGCAGCCCATTTTGTAATATTTTCTAAAGTATTAAACGGCTCTTTATCACCTGCAAATTGAGCTAAAAAAATAGCAGGACCCTTTATAGTCATATTCCCCCCAATAAATTATTATTCAACCATACTGCTATGATTTGATAAAGAAAGCAATTATATAAATATTCTTTATAGATTAAATTTTTATTTAATATTCAATAATATCTTAATATTCGAGGATAAATGAAAATTGGTTTTAACATGCTTCTATGGACAACTCATCTTGTTGAGGAGCAATTTGATCTTTTAGAAAAAATAAAAAAAGTTGGATATGATGGTGTTGAAATCCCAATTTTTGGTGGAGAAGAAAAGGTAGAACATTTCAAAAATATTGGAAAAGTTCTTAAAGATAATGGATTAGAGTGCACAAGTGTAACAGTGATACCTGATGAAGATAGAAGTCCAATTAGTGAAAATTTATCATCTAGATCAAAGAGTTTGGAATACTTAAAATGGGCAATTGATTGCAGTGATGCATTGAATAGTGAAGTTTTGGCAGGGCCCTATTATCAACCATTGGGTGTATTTTCGGGGGAACCTCCAACTCAAAAGGAAAAAGAATTTGCAGCTAAAGTTCATCAAGATGCAGCGGATTATGCAAAACAAGTATCGCTAAATTTATCTATTGAACCTTTAAATAGATTTGAATGTTATTTTTTAAATATTGCTGAAGACGCATCAGATTATGTTGAATTAGTTGATAGAGACAATTTTGGATACTTGTATGATACATTTCATGCTAATATAGAAGAAAAAGATCCCGTTGGAGTAATATCTAAAACATCAAAAAATATAAATCATATTCATATCTCTGAAAATGATAGGGGCACACCTGGAAAAGGTAATGTTCCATGGGTTGAAACTTTTAAAGCGATTAAAAATATAAATTATAATGGTTGGTTAACCATTGAGGCTTTTGGCAGGGCATTACCAGATCTAGCTGCTGCAACAAGAGTTTGGAGAGATTTTTTTCCATCAAAAGAAGAAGTTTATGAGGACGGTTTTAAATTTATCAAAGAAAATCTTAATTAATTTTAGACTGACTTCGTATTATAAAAATACCTGAAAAAGCTATTATTCCAGCACCAATAAAAGTTGCTGTATCAGGTATGTCACTATAGAAAATATATCCATAAATTATTGCCCAAAAAATTAATGTAAAATGAAAGGGTTGTATTTTACTTGCAGGAGCTCTTGCTAGTCCAATAATAAGGCAATAGTGAGCAATTGTCATCATTACCCCTATAATTGGAAGTATTAAAAATGAAATTGCTGTTAGTGGATGCCAAAAAATTATAGCTAAAAATGTTATAATAATTAGACCAAATATAGATGTAAAAAATAGTGAAGTTTCATCTGAATCATATTCAGAGGCTTTTTTTGTTATTACTTGATATAAACCAAAAAAGAAACCTGCACCTAATGGTAATAAAGATTTAACATCAAATACATCAAAACCAGGCCTCATAATTACTATTACTCCAATGAAACCCATAAATATTACTATCCACAATTTTTTTTCTACTTTCTCTTTTAATAATATCATTGATAATAATACTACAAAAATTGGAGCTAAAGATGCAACACTATGTGCTGTCGCTAAAGATAAATATTTAAATGATAAAACAAAAAAAGTAGTTTCAATTATTGAAACAATTGACCGTGAAAGTTGAATTTTGATATTTTTTGTTTTGTAAAAAGAAATATTTTTTTTTCTTTTTGACTCGATAATAGAAATAATTAGTAAAAATAGATATCTAAAAAATATTATTTGAAAAATAGTATGATTAATAGTTGCATATTTTTGAATTACATCTGAACTTGCAAATAAAAAAAAAGCTAAAGCTCCAAAGATAATTCCTATATTTTCTTGTGATTTTATCAAATACTATCTAATTTTTTTATTGCTTCAAAAAAAGTATTGATAATCATCGCACTTGAGGCTGCACCTGGATCTATATGACCTTTACTTCTTTCACCAAGTTTACTTGAGCGTCCTTTTTTTGAGAGCATCTCTTTTGTAGACTGCATCGCTTGGTTAGCTTTGAGTGCTCCTTGTTCTAAAATTTCTATTATATCTTCTTCATCAATAGAAGTTTTTTTTATAGTTTCAGCAGAAGGTATCCATACATCCAGCATAGTTTTATCACCTAATTCTGCCTTCCCTCTTTCTTTGATACCATTTGCTGCAGCTTCAAAAAAATCAGCTATCTGAGATGCATTTGCAGATTGCAAATCTTTTAGTTTAGCACCACCTCTCATTAATGCGGTCGCATACAGAGGACCTGCTGATGCGCCAACAGCACTTAAAAAACTTGATGCAACTTGCATACAAATTTTATCAAAAGTTAAATTATCTGATAAGGTAACTAATTTTTCCCTTACTGCCGTCCAACCAATACTCATTGTAACTCCATGATCACCATCACCAGTTGCTCGATCAAGTTCTGAAAAGTAATCTTTATTTTTCTCAATATCATCACAAATGACATACAAAATTTTGATAAATTCTTCAGTAGTTAAGTTTTTTTTCATTATGTTATCATTTTACAAATCTCTAGAAAGTCTCTAGCGTTTATAGCTGATCTTCCTATAAATATTCCATCATTATTTTTAATATTTAAAATATTTATTGCATTTTTTTTATTTACACTACCACCGTAAATTACTTTTAATTGATTTTTATTTATTTTTAATTTTTTTTGGCTAAATATTCTTATAAAATCTATTGTTTCAGAAATATACTTCAAGTTAGCTGACTTTGATTTACCTATTGCCCATATAGGCTCATAGGCCAAAATAATTTTTTTATTCTTTTTCAGAGTTACATTTTTTAAAAAATTATTTAATTTTTTTCTTAAAGCTTCTTTTCTCATATTTATATTAGAATTGTATTTTTTCTCACCTACGCAAACTAAAGGAATAATATTATATTTTAGAGCCTGTATAATTTTTTTATTTATCAAAATATCACTTTCATTAAAATATTCAAAACGTTCAGCATGACCTAATTCAACAATTTTACAACCGCATGATTTAATCATTGATGCTGAAACTTCACCAGTAAATGCACCAGAATCTTCATGATGCATATTTTGAGCTCCTAAAATAATCGGAAGTTTATGTAAAAATTTTTGAAATGTAGAAAGAGAAGTATGAGGAGGTATTATAAAAAAATTATTTTTTTTTTTAATATTTTTTTATTTTTTAATAGTGTGTTTATATATTTTAAAGTTTTTGGTATATCATTATTCATCTTCCAACTTGTACCAATTAGTTTCATAAGTTTTTAAACCCTAAACATAGAGCAAAGTGTTTCTTCCTCTAATAAAGGTTTTAACTCATCATCTAATTTCATGACAGTTATTGAAGCACCATTCATTTCAAGAGATGTTACATATTCACCAACAAAGGAGGAATGAATTTCTATGTTATTTTTACCAAGTATTTCATGAACTTTTCTATACATAATATATAATTCCATTAGTGGGGTTGAACCAAGACCATTAACTAAAACACTAACTCTCTTAGAACCATCCATTTCATTTAGTATCTTGTCCATTAATTCAACTGTAATTTGATCAGCAGTTCTAAGTTTTCCTTTTCTAACTCCTGCTTCACCATGAATTCCAAGTCCAATTTCCATCTCATCATCTTCTAAAACAAAACTTGGTTCTAATGTGTGTGGAAGAGAGCATGGCCCTAGTGCAACTCCCATTGATATAGTCATATCATTAGCTTTTTCAGCAAGTCTACATACTTCATCTATTTCCATTCCTTTTTGAGCTGCTGCACCAGCAACTTTAAATACATAAAAGTCTCCAGCAACTCCTCTTCTTTCTTTTTTCTTATCGAGTGTTGCAGAAGCAATATCATCAGTTACTAGTACTGTCTTTACAGTGATATCTTCCATCCCACACATCTCTGCAGCCATATCAAAATTCATTATGTCTCCAGCATAGTTTCCATACATATACACTACACCTTTACCACCATTGATTGCCTTTGTAGCTTCGACAATAGGATCAGGAGAAGGTGAGGCAAAAACATTTCCAATGGCTGCCCCATCTGCAAGTCCTTTACCAACATATCCTAAGAATGCGGGTTCGTGACCTGATCCTCCACCAATAAGAATGCCTACTTTATTTTGTATAGGAGCATCTTTTCTTACAACAGCTCTTTTATTATTATTTGCAAATTTTAAGATATTATCATGCGCAAGAACAATTCCCTCAACCATTTCATCAACAACTTGGTAGGGATCATTAATTATTTTTTTAAATGCCATGTGCTAGTTAAACAATTTTTTTTGAATATTTCAATAATAATGTATAAATATTCTATGGAAAAAAATCGAATAATTATGGGAGCTGATCATTTAGGACTCCCTCTAAAAAATTCTATCAAAGAACATTTAATCAAACAAAATTATCAAGTTGAGGATATTGGCGTAAATACTACTGATCCAGTCGATTATCCAGATGTTGGAGAAAGATTAGCTACTAAAATAGCCTCATCAGATTTTGAAAGAGGAATTCTTTTTTGTGGAACTGGTGCTGGAATGGCAATAGTTGCAAATAAAGTCAAAGGTGTGAGAGCTGTTTGTATCAATGATCCATATACTGCTGAGAGAGCAATAGCATCAAATAATGCTCAAGTTGTAACTTTGGGCACTCTTATTACTGGACCTGAAGTTGCAAAAAAACTTGTTGATATATGGTTAAGAAATGAGTTTCAAGGCGGTGGATCAGCAAAAAAAGTAGATAAAATTAATAATTTAGATCAAAAATAATCCACTATTAAAATCATATAAACCTTCTTTATTGGTTTTTATTTACAATCAAATAACCTTATAATTTTTAGTGAATAATTTTGGGAGGAATAGTGACTAAATTAAAATTAGGAATGATAGGTGGTGGACAAGGAGCTTTTATAGGCGGTGTTCATCGAATAGCTTCTAGAATAGATAATCATTATGAATTAGTAGCAGGATCACTAGCAAGTAATCCTGATGTAGCTCACGCATCAGCAAAAGATTTAGGCATTAATGAAGATAGATCATATTCATCTTATGAAGAAATGGCTGCAAAAGAATCAAATAGAGATAATGGTATTGATGTAGCTGCAATAGTTACACCCAATCACCTTCATTACCCAATTGCAGAAGCTTTTCTAAAAAAAGGAATACATGTTATATGTGATAAACCTCTAACACATAACATAGAAGATGCAGAAAAATTTTACAACTGTGTAAAAGGTTCCAAGGCTTTATTTGCACTTACACATAACTACACAGGCTATCCAATGGTAAGGCAAGCCAGAGAAATGTTTCGTTCTGGTGAAATAGGAAAATTAAGAGTAATTCAAGTTGAGTATGCTCAGGACTGGCTAACGCTTCCAATTGAAAATGAAGGACAAAAACAGGCGGCATGGAGAACCGATCCATCAAAAGCAGGAATGGGCGGTTCAATTGGTGACATAGGAAGTCATGCTTTTAATCTAGCAGATTTTATTACTGGAGCAAAACTTGAAGAGTTATGTGCTGATATAAGTAGTTTTGTTGAAGGAAGAAAAAATGATGACAATGCTCATGTCTTATTAAGATATGAAAATGGTGTTAAGGGCATGCTATGGTCATCTCAAATTGCGCCTGGTAATGAAAATGCTCTTAAAATTAGAATATATGGAGATAAAGGCGGCCTTGAATGGGAACAAGAAAATCCAAATTATTTAAGAGTAGATATATTTGGAAAGGCAAAAAAAATTATAAGACGAGCTGGAAATGAAAGCACTGAAATTGGAACAAGAGTATCAAGAATTCCACCAGGTCATCCAGAAGGTTATCTTGAGGGTTTTGCAAATATATATTCAGATTTTGCAAAACAAATACTTGCTTTAAAGCAAGGAGTTAACATTGATGAAAGTTTGAAATTAGTTCCATCAATTAATGATGGGCTTAAAGGTGTCAGATTTATTACTTCTGTAGTAGACTCTGCCATGAATGGAAGTAAATGGATTAAATTTTAACTTAGGGGATAGTAGAATGAAAAAAAAATTAAGAGTTGGAATGATTGGTTATGGATTTATGGGAAAGGCTCATACAAATGCTTTCAGACAAGCTGCCAAATTTTTTCCAGATCTTCCTTACGAACCAGAGTTAAAAATTTTTTGTGCAAGAAATAAAGATAGAGCGAGTCAATTTGCATCTAACTGGGGATATGAAAAAGTTGTAACCGATTGGAGAGAAGTTGTTGAAAGTAATGAAATTGATCTTATCGATATATGTGCTCCAAATAATATGCATAGAGAAATTGCTGTTGCTGCAGCAGAAAAAGGAAAATGGGTATTAACTGAAAAACCTCTGTCATTAAATGTAGCTGAGGGTGAAGAAATGGTTTCAGCAGTTGAAAAGGCAGGAGTACCAAATATGGTATGGTATAATTATAGAAGAATTCCAGCAGTTACATTGGCAAAAAATATTATTGATAGAGGTTCACTTGGAAGAGTATTTCATTACAGAGCAAATTTTTTACAAGATTGGACAATTTCTTCTGAATTACCCCAAGGTGGTGAAGGTTTATGGAGGTTAGATGTTGATGTAGCTGGCAGTGGTGTTACTGGAGATTTATTAGCTCACTGTATAGATACCGCGATGTGGTTAAATGGTCCTATTGTTGAGGTTAGTGCAATGACTGAAACATTTATCAAAGAAAGAACCCATAATTTAACAGGTAAGGTTCAAAAAGTTGGTATTGATGATGCATGTGCGTTTTTAGCTAAATTTGAAAATGGATCTCTGGCAATTTTTGAATCTACAAGATATGCAAGGGGTCATAAAGCGCTTTACACATTTGAGATTAATGGAGAGAATTCTTCCATTGCATGGGATCTCCATGATTTACATCGTCTAAAATATTTTGATCATAGTGATGAGTCCATTGTGAGAGGTTGGAGAGATATCCATGTGACAGATAGTGATCAACCTTATATGGATAAATGGTGGGTTCCTGGGTTAAATATTGGGTTTGAGCATTCTTTCACTCATGGTGTTGCAGATTTTTTATCTAATGTTGATTCTGATAAAAAAGCTCAACCAGATTTTAGAAATGCCCTTCAGACTCAAAAAGTATGTGAAGCTGTTATTAATTCAGGTAAATCTAAACAATGGTTACAAACTGATGTTAAGTTATAGGATTTCTTACTATGGGTTTTAAATATTCATACAACACTATAGTTTATTCAGGAGAAGAATATCATACTCAAGTTAAAAGATTGAATAAATTTGGATATGAAGGAATTGAGTTAGTAGGTGAACCTAGTTGGTATGATGTGAGCGAAGTAAATAAACTCAATTCAGAGTATAACATCAATGTTAATTCAATTTGTTCTATTTTTACTACTGAGAGAGATTTAATACATCCTGAAAAGTCTATGCGAGAAAAAGCAATTGATTATTGTAAATCAATAGCTGATATGGCAGCTGCTGTAGATTCAACAACCATGATAGTTGCACCATCACCTGTTGGAAAAATTGAAGCTATGGCCTCTGAAGAGGATGAAATGAACTATGCTTTAGAGTCAGTACAAAAAGTTGGTGAATATGCAAAATCTGTTGGAATTAATATTTCAATAGAACCATGGAATAGATATGAAACATATTTTATTAATAGATTAGAGCAAGCTGAAAAAATATTAGATAATTTAAATCTAGATAATGCTGGTATTCATGGTGATACTTTTCATATGTCAATTGAAGAAGTAAATATAGCCGAAGCTTACAAGAATATGGGAAAAAAATTAAACCATTGTCATCTAGCAGACTCTAATCGAGCTGCACCAGGAACTGGTCACACTGATTTTAAACCAATTTTACAGGCTCTTAAAGATATAAACTTTTCAAATTTTATAACTATGGAACTCATACCACCTGTCTCAGATCCTTTTGCTTGTGTTAGAGGTGGTAAAGCTGAAGAGTATAAAGATAAGTATACAGAACAATCCATTAATCATTTGAAAAAAATTGAAAGCGAATTAAAATAAATCATGCAAAAAAAGTATGACACAACAGTTTTAGGTTTGTATGTATTAGATATATTGGGTCGACCAGTTAGTAAAATACCCGAAGGGGGAAACTTAGCATATATTGAAGAACTAAGATTAACTGTTGCTGGTACAGCAGGTGGTACAGTTGTAGATTGTGCAAAACTTGGTGTAAGCACACTTGGTGTTGGTGCAGTTGGAGATGATGAAAAAGCAGATTTTGTAATATCAACTTTGGAAAAATTTGGAGTTGATACAGCTGGATTTGAGAGATTAAACGGTATACCGACTTCATCTACAATTTTAAACATAAGACCTAACGGTGAAAGACCAGCCTTACACTTACGAGGAGCCTGTGATTATTTTCTACCACCCTCAAAAGATAAAGTTGATATTTTTGATTGTAAAGTATTCCACTTAGGTGGAACAGGTTTATTAAAATTATTAGATGGTGAGGTATCTGTTGATTTATTGAAGCAAGCTAAGGAAAGGGGTTGTATTACAACTTGGGATCTAATTGGAGCTACTGAAGAAACAATAAAAATAGTTGCACCGCTATTACCACATATTGATTATTTTATGCCAAGTATTGAAGAAGCAAGTATTATGTGTGGTTTAACAAAAGCAGAAGATGTTGCTAAGTTTTATCTTGATGGAGGAGTTAAAAATTGTGTTTTAACTATGGGTGAAGAAGGGTCTCTTTTTATGAATCAAAAAGATAAAATTATTACTCCAGCATTTGACATTAATGTAGTTGATACAACCGGTTGTGGAGATGCTTTTGATGCTGGGATGATAGTTGCTTTAATAAAAGATATGGATTTAGAGTCATCATTAAAATTTGCAACAACAACATCAGGCTTAGTTGCAACAGGCTTAGGTTCAGATGCTGGTATAGTTGATTATGAAGATACTATAAAAAAAATGAATTCACTAAAAACAAAATAGATTTTGGTTACATCTAATTTAAATTAATATATTTTCTTCAAAATGAAAAATAATTGGTCAACAATAGCAGTAAATAAGTATATTTCTAAATATAAAAAGATTGGAGTTAGTAAAGATTTAGCTCTTAGAATATATTCAACACAACTTTTAGGGAGAAATAGAAAACTAGTTTTGCATGGAGGAGGTAATACTTCCTTAAAAACAGTTGCCAAGAATATTTATGGAAAAAAAATTAATGTGATGCATATAAAGGGCAGTGGGTGGGATATGTCAGATATTGATTATCTTGGTTTACCAGCTGTTGAACTAGATCCTTTATTGAAGACAACAAATTTAAAAAGTCTTGATGATTTTTCTATGGTGAATTTACAAAGAAAAAATTTATTAGACTCAAAAGCGCCAAATCCTTCAGTTGAAACATTATTACATGCTTTTATTCCTTATAAATATGTTGATCATACTCACGCAAATTCAATATTAAGTTTAATTGATCAGCCAAATGATATCCAAATCTGCAAAAAATTATTTGGAAATACAGTTGGCATTGTGCCTTATGTTATTCCTGGTTTTGATTTAGCTATTAAGGCTAATGAAGTATTTAAAAAAAATAATAAAGTTATTGGTTTGATATTATTAAATCATGGTATTTTTACATTTGGAAATACTGCAAAAGAGAGTTATGATCGCATGATAAAGTTAGTTTCTCTTGCAGAAAGATTTTTATCAAAATACCCTAATACACTTATATCGAGTACAAAAAAAATTAAAAAAATTACTTTTAGAATTGAAAATATTTTACCTTTAATTAGAAAAAAATTATCTAGTAAGACTGAAGAAGATATTACTAAATGGGTTCTAGATTTTAGAGTAAATAAAAAAATTTTAAATTATTTAAAAAATAATAATCTTTCTAATTTTTCACAAAGAGGACCTGTAACTCCTGATCATGTTATTAGAATTAAACCAAAACCTGCGATTATGAACTTGGATAAAATAAAAAAAAATAATTTAGAAAAAAAAATTTCAGATGTTATAAATAATTATTCAAAAAACTATAAAAGTTATTTTAAAAGAAATAAAAAATACGTTAAGGGATCTGCTATACTTGATTCTAATCCTCGGATCATATTAATTCCCGGATTAGGAATAATTGGAATTGGAAGAACTTCAAAAGATGCAAAAATTGCATCTGATTTAGCAGAATGTACTATTGATGTAATTTCACAAGCTGAGTCACTTGGAAAGTATAAATCTATTTCTGAAAAAGAAATTTTTAAAATGGAATATTGGTCATTAGAACAAGCAAAACTTAAAACACAAAAAAGAAAATATTTTAATGGAAATGTTGTTTTAATTAGTGGTGGCTGTGGAGAAATAGGATTATCAACTGCTAAAGCATTTCATAATGAGGGTGCAGAAGTAATATTATTAGAAAAAGAACAAGAGCATATTAATAAAACACCACAAGATATAAAAGAGTTTGCTACAATAATAAAATGTGATGTTACAAAATCTAATTCTGTAGATAAAGCAATTAAAGAGTCAATTAAAATTCATGGAGGTATAGATATTTTGATATGTAATGCAGGGGCTCCTTGGCAGGGAGAAATGGCAACTCTTCCTAAAGATATTTTACAAAAAAGTTTAGATCTTAATCTTTTATCGCATCATCATATTTCGCAGCATGCAGTTAAAGTTTTTCTTAAACAAAAAACTGGAGGATTACTTCTTTATAATATTTCAAAACAATCAATTAATCCGGGTAAAAATTTTGGTGCTTACGGAATTGCAAAGGCTGCAACATTGTTCATGATGAGACAGTACACACTTGAATATGCAAAGTTCGGTGTAAGAGCTAATGGTGTAAACCCTGATAGAGTTGCTACGAATTTTGGTGGTAAAAACTTTGTTAAAGAAAGAGCAAAGGCAAGAGGAGTAAGAACATCAGATTATTTAAAAAGCAATTTATTAAATACTGAAGTAAAACCAAAAGATGTAGCCAATGCATTTATTTTATTAGCAAAGTCAAAAAAAACAACAGGTGATGTTTTGACAGTAGACGGTGGAAATATTACAGCAACATTAAGATAAAAAATGAAGAATAAAAAAAATAATAAAGAAGTAGCTCATGGTATTAGAAAAAGAGTTTTTGAGCATTGTATTAAAAATAATGGAGGTTATCTAAGTCAAGCATGCTCTGCTGCTGAGCAGCTTGCTTGGTTATATAATGACGTTCTAAATTTAGGAGACTCTATATTGCCTATGATACCTGATGAATTTAATGGTGTTCCATCAAAAGATAATTCTAGTTATGTTACAGGAGCAGGATATAATGGTCCATTTGAACCAAGTTTTGATCGTTTAATAATTGCACCAGCTCATTACGCCTTAGTTGCATATGCAACACTAATTGAAGTAGGCAGAATGTCACCTGAAGCTTTAGATATGTTCAATAAAGATGGATCTTCAGTTGAAATGATAGGAGCAGAACATTCACCTGGAATGGAGGTTCATAATGGTACATTAGGTGTTGGTTTGTCAACAGGTGCAGGTTTAGCAATGGGAAGAAAAATAAAAAATGAAAGTGGTGAAGTTTGTGTGTTTATGTCTGATGGTGAATTACAAGAAGGTCAAGTATGGGAGGCATTACAAGCATGTGTTCATCACAAAATTGATAATCTATGGGCCATTGTAGATGTTAATGAACAACAAGTTAATGGTGCAATGAAAGATGTAATGGACATAGGTGATATTGCAAAAAAAATTGAGTCTTTTGGTGCAGTAGTAGCAGAAATTAATGGTCATGATTTTGAAGAGATGAATAATGCTAAAAAATTAAATCATAAAGATAAACCACTTATTATTCTTGCTAAAACTTCTCCATACAAAGGAATGAATCACCTAAAAACTCGTTTTCCAAAATTACATTATGTAAGATTCAAATCTGAAGATGAAAGAATAAAAATGAATCATGAAATTTCAAAAGAATTAGGAATTGATTCAATAGATTATTAAAGCCATGGAAATAGTAAATAAACCATATGCAAAAGCATTTGAGAATTTTGCAAAAGATAAAAAAGAAGTTTTGTGCATTTCAGCTGATTTAGATTCATCATGTGAAATTGATGGTTTTAGAGATCGTTACCCTAATAAATTTATATCAATGGGTATGGCAGAACAAAATATGATGAGTTTTTCTGGCGGCTTAGGACTTGCCGGTTTTAGACCTTTTATTCATTCGTTTGGAGTATTTACATACAGAAGACCATATGATCAATTGATTGCCTCTATAGCTTATCCAAAAAGAAGAGCTAGAATAATGGGTTTTCTTCCAGGCATAACTACTCCTGGCGGTATGACACATCAAGCAATAGAAGATATATCAGTAATGCGAACACTTCCAAACATGACCGTTCTCGAAACTGGTGATGCCACTGAAGTAGAGAGCATATGTGAAGCCGCTGACTCTATAGACGGTCCAGTTTATTGCAGAATATTAAGAGGTTCAGTTCCAAGATTATTTAAAACTCCTATAATAGTTGGTGATGTAAGAATTTTAAGTGAAGGTTTAGATATTATAATTTTCACATCTGGAATTTGTACTGAAGAAGCAATTAGAGCTCGATCAGCTTTAAAGAAATTTGGAATTTCTATTAAGCATATTCATGTTTCCACTCTAAAACCTATTAATGAAGAATTATTTCTTTCATTACTTACAGAATCGAAATCTAATATAATTACCATGGAGAATCATCTAGTAAATGGAGGTCTTGGCTCGATAGTTTCTGATATTATTTCTAAATATGGATTAGGAAAAAAATTAATTAAGCTTGGTCTTCAAGATACATATGCACATGGTGGATCAAAAAGATATTTGTCGAGATATTATAATTTAGATGCCATAGCTCTAATTAGATCAATTGAGAAACTCACAACTTTAAAAACAAAAATTGAAGAAGAAGATTTAATAGAGGCACGAATAGAGGATGTTCATTCTTTATCAAAAGCAGAGGCTTTATAATTTGAAACGTTTTAATGTTATTTATAAAATTTTTGCTGATACAGATATAAATGCAAAAAAAATTGCACAATCAATTTGTCATGAAAATACAGTAGAAATTCCAAGTGATATGGTTTCCAAAGGTTATATTAAGGATCAAATAGTTGGCAAAATTGAAAATATAAAAAAAGATAATGAATTTTTTATAGTTACAATTTCTTACTTAAATGAAAGTGTTGGGCAAGAAATTAATCAATTTTTTAACATTATTCATGGAAATACTTCAATGTATGAAAATGTAAGAGTTATTGAAGTTCAAATAAATTCAGATTTAAAGAAATTTTTTCCAGGCCCAAAATTTGGTATTCAAGGTATTAGAAAAATATTAAATCACACGGACTCTATTTTATGCCCTGTATTAAAGCCACAAGGTTTATCTTCAGATGAATTAGCAACATTAGCTTATGATTTTATAATATCTGGAGCTGATATGATTAAAGAGGATCATAACTTAAGCAATCAAACCTTTTCATCTTTTAGGCACAGAATTGAAAAAATTTCTAAAGCTGTCAAAAAAGCTAATAATGAAACTGGAAAGAAGTCTCTATATTTTGCACATATTTCAACTAATTTTGAAAATATAATAGATGATATAGATTTTTCAATTGAGGCAGGTGTTGATGGTATTATGTTAATTCCTAGTTTGGTTGGATATAGTTTTTTTTATCACATCTCTAAAAATAAAAATTTTAATATACCTATAATTTCACATCCAAGTTTTTCTGGCGGTCATGTTTTATCAAAAAATAATGGTATAAATCATGGTGTTTATTATGGGACGTTGCAAAGATTAATTGGAGCAGATATGTCAATTTTTCCAAATTTTGGAGGAAGATTTGAATTCACTAAAGACGAATGTTTAGATATATCTCTGAGATGTAGAGAAACAAATGGAATTGGTAAATCAATATTTCCTGCAGTAGGAGGAGGTATGTCTATTAAAACTGCAAATGAAATGCGTTCTATGTTTGGAAAGGATGCTGTTTTTTTGCTAGGCGGTGGTTTAATAAAATACAGAGATACAATGAAGAATGTTATTAGTAATATTAGAAATATTTTAGATAGCTAGTTTTTTTTATTGTAATTTTTTATTTCAATTAGGATTTTTTTCATTTCCTTTAGTGGTATTTTTTTTGGAGAACCATTAATTTTACTTATAGTAATTTGTTTGCACATTGCCTCAAATTGTTCTGCCAAATATACAGTTTCTTCAAGATTTTTACCTGTAGTGACAACACCATGATTTGCAATTAAGGTCACATTTCTTTTATTTAAAGATTTAACAATTGCATTAGCTAGTTCCATAGAACCCGGTATATAAAATTTTGTACACCTTACATCTATACCACCAAATAAAGCTATTAGATAATGATATGAATCAATTTTTTTTTGTAACATAGAAAAACCTGTTCCATAGATAGGATGATTATGTATAACTGAGTTAACTTCAGGAATTTTTTTGTATATTTCTAAATGGAACTTCCATTCAATTGAAGGTTTTTGTATTCTATTAAATTTACCTTTTTTTGTAATGTAAACCAAATCTCTTGATTTTATTTTTTTATAATCTCTTGCTGATGGAGTAATTAACAACCCATCATTAAATCTATGACTAATGTTGCCAGTTTTACCTTGATTTAATTTTAAATACTCAATTTTTAAGCAGGATTTGATAATTTCATTTCTAATAGATTCTTCTTTTTTCATTTTTATTGAGTATAATAGTACAATTGTTGATAAAATTATAATCAATTATTGGCAAATTTCCTCGTATTTCATTAATATGCATTTTTTGCATATCTATTTTATTAAATAGAAACTTAATAATATTTAATATTAAATTAAATGAGTATTCACGTTCATCATTTTTAAAATGACGGAAGTAGACGAAAGTCGAAGGAACGCATGCAAAGTTATAAAATCGTTCAATCTGTATTTACAGATCGGAAGTAAGCTTATGCCGAAGGAACGCGGATCTTATTATTTAATTTCCATAGCTAAGCATGATTTGAGCATGACTCAGGTGAGTCTTGTTTTGAACTTATTATGGAGAATTATATGAAAAAATTTTCTTTTTTGAGTTTAATTTTAGGTTTTACTTTTGTTTCATCAAATGCATTTGCAGCTGTTGATCCTGAAGTATCTTATATTTTAAACACACTTTTATTTTTAATTGGTGGTTTTTTGGTTATGTGGATGGCAGCTGGCTTTGCAATGTTAGAGTCAGGACTTGTTACATCTAAAAGCGTTGCAACAATTGCAGCAAAGAATATCGGGCTATATTCTATAGCTGGTTTAATGTTTTGGTTAGTTGGATACAATTTAGCTTATGGTATTCCTGAAGGTGGTTTTATTGGAACATTTCTTCCCTGGAGTGATGCTAGTTCAATTGATACTGGATATTCAGACGGCTCAGATTGGTTTTTCCAAATGGTATTTTGCGCAACTACCTGTTCAATAGTATCTGGTACAATGGCTGAGAGAATTAAAATTTGGCCCTTCTTTTTATTCTGTGCAATATTAGCTGGTGTTATTTACCCGATTGAAATGGGATGGCAGTGGGGTGGCGGACACCTAGCAGCTGCTGGATTTTCTGATTTTGCTGGATCTACACTTGTTCATAGTGCTGGAGGTGCTGCCGCACTAGCTGGGGCAATCTTACTTGGACCTCGTCTGGGTAGATTTGATTCAGATGGTGCAAAACCACTGGAACCATTTGCTAGTTCATCAATACCATTAGCAACATTAGGTGTATTTATTTTATGGCTAGGATGGTTTGGATTTAATGGTGGATCACAATTAGCGTTAGGCTCTTTTGAAGACTCAACTTCTGTTGCTACAATATTCATTAATACTAATTTAGCTGCAGCTGCAGGTGTAATGGTTTGTGCAGCTGTATCAAGATTAGTTGGTGGAAAAACAGATGTAGTAATGATGCTTAACGGTGCACTTGGCGGACTTGTAGCCATTACTGCAGAGCCTCTTACTCCTTCTCCAATTATGGCCATTATTATTGGTGGTATTGGTGGGTTAGTTGTCTACTTTGGTACTTTGCTTTTAATAAGACTTAAAATAGATGATGTTGTTGGAGCTATTCCAGTACACGGTTTTGCTGGTATTTGGGGTACATTAGCTGTTCCACTTACTAATTCAGGTACAAATTTTGGATCTCAAATTTACGGTATCTTATGGATCAATATATTTGTTTTCGCTGTTGCCTTTATTGTTTGGTATCTGATGAAAATAAGTATTGGAATAAGAATTAGTGAAGAGGCTGAAAAGCTTGGAACTGATAAAGCAGAAGTGGGCGTTATGGCTTACAGTATTCGAGACTAATAAGAAAATTTAGTGATTAATAAAGAAGCTCCTTATAGTTGGTCACTAATATCCGGGGGGAATTATCCCCCCGGAAAATTTTTTTAATTAAAATGAGTGAAATTAGTATAATAAAAGAAAAAAAGAATAATATTTATTCAAGTTTTTTCTCCGATAATTATGCTTATAAATTTCTTTTCAAATCTATTTTACATCATGTCATTTCACTAGAAGTTTACGAAAATAGTAAAAATAATGGCATCTCTTTTGAAACTATTTGTTCAAATATACCTAAATCAATTGGCTCTAGATCTTCAATTCAATCAATATTAAATGAAGCTTTAGAAAACAATATTTTTTTTAAATATCAAAGCAAAAAAGATAAAAGAATAAAAAACTATTTCTTAGGTGACGATTTTTTATTTATGATAAATAATTGGTTAAAAAAAGAGCAATCTTATTTTAAAAATATTAATGGAAATGGAGAATTGAAATGAAAACAACATTAGTAATTTTAGGAAAAAAATATTTATTAAAATATGAAAGAAAGATGCCTGAAAAAGAATTAATAAAAATGAAATCTTTCATAACAAAAAAAGGAGATAAATTAAGTAAAACTCTAAAATTTAAAATTAAAAAAATTATTGAAAAAGATAAAGAAAGAATTTACGAAATTATTTTATAACTAACAATTTCCTGAATTATAGGATAACTTATTTGTATCAACTCCTAATAAATTATAAGCATCTTTCCATTTATTTCCAACGCTATCATCAAATATAAAACTACTATCTGTTTCAAGTGTCATCCAACTATTTGATGCTAACTCAAGTTCGATTTGACCAGGTCCCCATCCAGCATATCCAAGAGCCAATATACTATTTTTTGGACCATTTCCCTTTGACAGGTCTTCAAAAAATTCTGAAGTACTTGTCAAAGCAATACCCTTTGCTATAGTTAATGTTTCTTTTTGAATAACTTCATCTGAATGTAAAACAAAACCTCTTCCACTTTCAACAGGTCCACCATATCTTATATATAGCTTTTTATTTAACAGCGGCTTGTCTATGCCTAGTTGCTCAAGTAAATCAGGGTATAGATCGTAGTCTATTTTTTTGTTAATTATTATGCCCATTGCCCCATCTTTAGAATGAGCACACATATAAATTACAGTTTTCTCAAATCTTTCATCTTGAAGTGAGGGCATTGAAATTAAGAACTGTCCAGTTAAATTCATATAATATATATATTCTTATTATTAACTATATTTCAATAAAGTAATAATTTTTTATGAACAGAATTAAAAAAAACATTAAATTTCTACTAATTTCAGTAATATTGAGTTCTGTGTCATTTTATAGCACTCACGTATACGCTTTATCAAGTGATTGGGTTATAAATGACAAATCTAAAGTTAGACTAATCTCATCCAAAACAAATACAGATAATCTTGATACAATATTACTTGGTTTAGAGTACGAACTAGAACCTGGGTGGAAAACTTACTGGAAGTCTCCTGGAGGTGGCGGTTTCCCCCAAAAAGTAGTGTGGAATAATTCAGAAAACATCAGTCAAATTGACATTGAATGGCCAACACCCACTCAATTTGAAATTCTTGGATTAGATTCAATTGGATATTTTGATCGTGTTATTTTTCCCATAGAGATTAAATTAATTGATAAAAATAAAACAACAAAAATTATCTTAAATACTAATTATTTAGTTTGCAAGCACATTTGTATTCCAGGTAATGCCAACTTGTATTTAGAAATACCTCCAGGAATGGGTGAATACACAAATTTTTTGTATGATATTGAGAAAGCCAAATCCAATGTACCTTTAACTGATTTAAATTTAAGTGCACTTAATAAAGTTGAAGTTTATGGAGCCAAGAGCTCACAAACAGTTGAAATAAATGTTATTGCTGACTCACAAAAGAATTTTACAAATACAAATATTTATATTCACACACCATTTGGTTTGCCAGTATATAATCCAATAATTGAATTTTCTTTTAATTTAAAAAATATTAGTTCAAAATTTAACTTTAATAAAAAACAGTTTAGTGAAGAAAATTTCCCTATAGAAATAATAATTAATGATCAAAATCACAATTATAAATTTATAAAAAATATAACTTTAGAAAACTCAATATCAAATACATCAATTAAAGATCCATTATTATACATATTAATTATATCTTTATTAGGTGGTTTTATATTAAACCTAATGCCATGTGTCTTTCCTGTTTTATCGATAAAATTGATGTCTGTTTTAAACAATCAACAGGGAACTATAAGGTTAAGTTTTATTTATACATCAATAGGTATATTATTTTCATTTTTATTATTAGCTACATTCTTTTTTATTCTAAAACAGCTTAATTTTTCGGTAGCATGGGGCATGCAATTTCAAGAACCATATTTTTTAATATTTATTTTATTTGTGTTAACTATATTTTCTTTAAACACACTTGGATTATTTGAAATTAATCTACCATCCTCGATAAAAACATCAAATATTTTTAACCAAGGTAAAAGTTTTTTTGCTAAAAATTTTTTTAATGGATTTTTTGCAACACTCTTAGCAACTCCTTGTTCTGCACCATTTATAGGTACCGCAATAACCGCAGCATTCACAAAAAATTCATTAACATTGTTCTTAATTTTTATCTCTATGGGTTTTGGTATGAGTCTTCCATATTTAGTTGTAGTTCTCTTCCCTAGATTGGTGCTTTTCTTACCCAAGCCTGGAAAATGGACAATTTATACTAAATATTTTTTATCAATATTACTTATTGGTACCGTAGTATGGATAATAAATATTTTGTTAAATTTTTATAACTTGTATTTTGTACTAATGTTTTTGATAACTGTTACTTTATTTTCTATTTCAGTGAAAATTAACTACTTCAAAAATATAATAACTATTTTGTCTGTAATTACATTTTTTTCAATACCATTTTTAAATTTTATTAAATCAGAAAATATTGTAAAAAATGATGAAAATTGGATAGACTTTTTAGAAACTGATATTCCAAATCTTATAGAAAATGATCAAGTTGTTTTCATCGATATAACAGCAGACTGGTGTGCAACTTGTCAATTTAATAAAATAAATGTTCTTCAGTCTAAAACAGTTAAAGAAGCATTTAATAAAAATGATATAGTTTTAGTTAGAGCTGATTGGACAAGACCAAGTAAAGAAATTGATATTTTTTTAAAAAAATATAATAGATTTGGAATTCCATTAAATGCTTTTTTTTCATCTAAATATCCTGAGGGTATACTTTTGTCTGAAATATTATCTGAAAAGCAAATCCTAAACTCAATAGAAAAAATTAAATGATAAAAAATATACCAGATATCAAAGTGCCAATAATTACAGATGGAGTTTCCAACGTTTTGTCATTGAAAGTTGAATTTAAGAATAAAAGACTAATATTATTTGGTGTCCCCGGCGCATTTACGCCTACTTGTTCTGAAAAACATCTTCCAGGATATATTAAGCTTTATGATTCATTCAAAAAAAAAAATATAGATGAAATATATTGTCTATCTGTAAATGATCATTATGTTATGAAATCTTGGTTAATCAGTTATTCTGAAGATCATCACATTAAAGGTATTGCAGATGGTAATGCTGAAATTTCAAAATTTTATAATTTAATAATTGATAAATCAAAAAATTTTATGGGTTATCGCTGTACCCGTTTTGCGATGTTTATAGAAAATAACCAACTTAAATCTCTTAAAATTGAAGAACCTGGTGAATTAAAAGTAAGCAGTGCTGAAAATATGATTTTAGAAATTTAATTATTTTATTACTATAATTTTTCTTCAATTCGAACTAATTCATTCCATTTTGATGTTCTTTCGCTTCTTGAAAACGATCCTACTTTAATCATGTCTACATCCCATGCTACAGCAAACTGACTTAAGAAAACATCTTCAGTGTCTCCAGATCTAGCTGAGAGAATTGTTTGTATATTATTTTTTTTAGCTAAATCAATGGTATCCAAAGTTTCAGAAATTGTTCCACACTGATTTATTTTTACTATAATTCCATCAACGCATTTATTTTCCATGGCCTTTGATAATAGATTATAATTTGAACAAACAAGATCATCCCCGATTATTTTTACAGATTTTGTATGTTGTTTTTTTAATAATGCAAAAGAATCAAAATCTTCTTCATAAAATGGATCTTCTATCAAACTAACATTGAACTCATTAACTAATGTACTTAAAATATTACCTAACTCTATCTTATCAATCTTATCATTATATAAATTATATTTACTTCCATTATAGAAATTTGATGCAGCAACATCTATTGAAATTCCTAAATCTTTATTTGGATTTAACTGACTTTTTAAGATACCTTCATTAATGATTTCACAAATATCAAATTGATCAAGTTTATTTGGAAAAAAACCACCTTCATCACAATAGCCAAAAAAATTATTATTTTTATTTAGTATTTTCTTTGTATAATTAAATATATCATAGACTGAACCTAGGAATTCTTCGTAAGAAAAATTATTTATTGGATATATCAGAAAATCTTGGAAACTATTTTGATTTCCAGAATGAGCACCACCACCAAAAATTTGAATTTCAGGTTTTGGTATTTTTAGTCTATCTGATTTAGCATAAAATCTAAATGCTGGAGTTTTATTTAAATTTGAAGCACATAAGTAATTTGCTATTGAAAGAGAGGTGCTTACGTTTCCACCAATTCTTTTTTTTTGATTTGTTTGATCATAGTTATTAAGTATTTTATCAAAACCTTCTTGGTCTTCACATGATAAACCTATTAGTAAGCTTGCTATTTCATTATTGATTAATTCCAATCCTTTCTTAACATCCTTACCGTTATATCTTTTATCTTTATCTCTTATTTCGATAGCCTCATTTTTACCAGTAGAAGCACCTGACGGACTAATTGCACGACCATGTGCGCCACTTTTTGTAATTATCTCTGTTTCTATTGCAGGATTACCTCTAGAGTCAAATACTCTTCTTGATAAAACTTTTTCTATTATTGAACTATCCTTCATTAATTATTCCTATAATATCATTCAAATTATTTATTTTTCTTTCTAATAGTAAGAATGATTTGTTTCTAATAGTATTTTTAATTTTTTTTGATTTAATATACTCAACTGGTGATTTTCCATCTATTCTTGCAAGCATCATTATTGGCGTCATTTTAATAATTCTATTTATGTATAGTTTATAATTTTTAGCATTAAGATTTTTTAGATATTCTTGATAAAAGGTTATGTAAGATTTAACAAATTCTTTTGACTTATCCTTTATAATTATACTTTTAATAAGTAAATGATTTGAAAAAAAAACCAAGTCAAAAACTGGGTCTCCAAAATTACAACATTCCGCATCTAAATATATAATTTTATTTTTTCCAATAAGTATATTTTTTGGACTAAAATCTCCATGAACTAATGTACTTGAATTTTCAAAATAATTTTTATTTATATTTTTAATATACTTTTTGTATTTAGGATAAATTCTTCCTACTTCATTGAAATAGGGATCTAATCGTAAATCATAAAAATTATTATTATTGCCATCAAAAATTTTTTTAGTTTTTAAATTTTTACTGTTTGAATGTATTTTATAAAGATGTTTACTAATTAAATTTATAGTTTTTATATTTACTACTTTATTAAAATATAATTGTTTAAGTGTTTTATATTTAGAATCATTTAGATATTCCATTACAATATATTTTTTTTTATTATCAAACTCAAAAGTTTTGGGAATATTTCTACTTATAATTTTTTTGCAATGTTTTAGCCATAAATATTCATATTTAATGCGATTAGTATTAACGATCCAATTTTTTTTAACTAAAAGTTTTTTAAGTGATCTTTTAATACAATAATCACTTTTATTTGTTTTCACATAATATACTTCAGAAGATACTCCACCTTCAAGTCTTTTATATTTAATAATTTTTTCTTGATTAATTGATTCTAGCCAAAAGGCTTTTTGCATTTTAGGTTTTTCTTTTTTGAATTATTGCATAAATCGTTACTGCTATAGTAATCATAACACCGTTAATAAATTGTACATAAAAGCCTGATAAGCCTAAAGCAACTATTCCTGATTCAAGAGAACCTATTATTAACACACCTATAAAAGTACCATAAACTGTTCCCTTTCCTCCAAAAACTGAAGTACCTCCAACAAAAACAGCTGCTAATGTAGTTAGCATTAAACCTGATCCTTGTGTTGGCCAGAAATAAAGCATTTCATACATTGTAAATATTCCAGCAAGAGCTGAGAAAAATCCTAGCTGCACAAAAGCAATTATTTTTACTCTATCAACATCTATACCCATCATTTGAGCACTTGCTTTATTATCTCCAACAAAGTGAATATGATTACCAAATTTATGGTAACGATAAATCCATTGCATTAATCCAGTTAAAACTAAAAACCAAATAAATTGAGCTGGTATAAGATTAAATAACTTATCAACGAATATCATATGATGCCATGTTCCATCAGCCTGCTCAACAATTGCTATACCGCTTCCTTGAGAGATAACGTTTACTAAACCTCTCCAGAAATATAGAGTTCCAATAGTGGCTACAATAGAAGGTATACCAATTTTAGTTACAAGAAGCCCATTCACCAACCCAGCAAACATACCAAGTGAAGTCGCTAAAGCAAATGATATAAAAAAATTACCATCTGTAGAAGTTAAGACCATACCAAAAGTCAGAGAAGTAATTCCAACAATGGATGGAAAAGATAAATCTATTTCACCTAATGTTACAACAAAGGTTGCTGAAATCGCAATAATACCAAAGAAAGGCATTGATTGCATGAATGCTCTATATATTGGAAACCTTGTAAATACATGAGTTGCACCAAAAAAATAAATTAAAAAAAGCACAATAGCAATTATTGTAATACTAATTTCTAATCTATGTGTCTTAACAAAATAACTATTAAAAATACTACTCATTTTTAATTAATCTTAATTTTTCCTGAGTCATGTAATTGTATCATTTTTTGAACTAATTCTTCTCTTGATATTTGATCTTTTAAAAATTCACCTACAACTTCACCTCTGTCTAAAATTATAAAACGATCTGCTGCCCCATATACATGAATTATATTATGATCGATAAAAATAGCTGATTTATTTTCGTTTTTCAATCCTTTGACAAAGTTTAGAACCTTTTCAGTTTCCTGAATTGATAAACCCATTGTTGGTTCATCTAATACAATTAGATCAGAATTAAAATATAATGATCTTCCAAATGCTACACCTTGTTTTTCACCACCTGATAAACCCATTACTTGGGAGTCAACCGTTATTGCTTTAGAGGTAAAACCAATATAATCTCTTAATATTCTTTCTGCCTCTTTTCTTTGTTGTTTAATTTTTAAAAAACCCAGTGAATTAGTAATTTCTCTTCCAGCAAAGATATTTCTATAAAGTTCTTGCTGATCACACAATGCTCTTTCCTGATATACTGCTTCAATTCCCATTTTTCTAGATTGTGCAACAGATTTGATTTTAACTTCACTATCTTTGAAAAAAATTTTACCTGAATTTGGTGTATGCACTCCTGTAATAACTTTAATAAGAGTTGATTTACCTGCACCATTATCACCTATTAGAGCAACAACTTCACCTTTATTGATTGTAATATTTACATCTTTAAGAACTTCGACATTACCAAAGTTTTTATAAATATTTTCTAATTTTAAAAGTTGTTCAGACATAAAATATTTCAAGCCTGCTTATAGCAGGCTTGAATAATTATATTTATCTTATTTGAACTGCTGCTAATGGAGCAATTGCTTCAACATTATCTGCAGTAACAAAAGCCGCACCAGTATCCATAGCAAGTCCAGCCATTCCATATTTTGTACTTAAGAAAAGTTGTACAATTGGAATGTATCCTTGAATGAATGGTTGTTGATCAATTACTACATCAATATATCCAGAATTTATTCCATCAACTATTGGGGCAGACAAGTCAAAACCTGCACCACATACTTCTTCTGTACCATGTCCAGCTGCTTTCATATACGTTGGCAAACTTGCAGTTAGACCACCATGATCTGTAATTGCCATTTTTATATCAGGATTAGCACTATAAGTCGCAACATACATTGGCGTACCTTGAGCAGCATCAGAGTTTACGTTATCAGGTATTTCCTGATAAACTACCTCAACACCCATGTCTTCAACACCAGCTATTGCACCTTTAGTTCTTTCACCTCTATTAGGCATACTTGCAAGACCCCATATAAATGCTTTATCTCCAGCTTGTAATCCACAAACTTCTACAGCTTTTTTACCAAGGTTATATCCAGCATCAAAAAGGTCAGCACCAGCATAACCAAAACCTTCTGTTTTGTATTCTGTTTCTAAATCAGGTAGCGGTGTATTCATTGTAGTAATTACAATTCCCATTTCCCTTGCTTCTTTAATGATTGGTCTCATAGCCTCGTCACCTGGAAAACCATATATAGCAATGCCATCTGGCTGAAGCGCAACAGCTTCTTTAAATTGTTTAATCATGATTTCAGAGTTCCATTGCGACCAGTAGTAATCTACATCACAACCAGTATGTTCTGCTGCAGCTACTGCACCATTATAAACAATAGTTCCAAATGGTCCACCTTCAGGTCCACCTGGAAAGAATATAAACTTTTTGTCGCAAGAGTAATCATTTTTCGCAAATGCCGAGCCAGCTGTTAAAGCGAAGCATACAGCAATAAATGCTAATAATTTTTTCATTATTCCCCCAATAATTTATTAATATTGATAATTTATAAGTAAAAAAATAAATATTACAAACTTAAATTATAATAACTTTTGTAAAACTGGTATCTTGAATATTTATTAATTTAGAATTATTATAAAGTCTTAAAAAATTAGAAATATGTCTAGAAAAAAATTAACTGTTTATGATTATTTGCAATGTAAGGGTAAAAAACAGATAAGCGTATTATTTGTTCACAATGCTGAAGAAGCTAAGGCAGCTGAGGAAGCAGGAATAGATATGATATGTACATCCCATGATGCGCCTGAATATGGCATTTTTAACAGTTTTGACGAGCTTAAAAGAATTAGAGAAGCTGCCCCATCGTGTTTTATGCAATCAGGAACGGCATCAAATATTGCTTCCGAATATGATGCAATGAAAGTTTCGCATAAGTATTTAGAAATTGGTGCTGATGTAATTTATGGAGGTAACTGGAGTTATAAAATAATAAGAGGATTAAGAGATGAAAATATTCCAATTAACAGTCATGTAGGTCTAGTACCAGGAAAAGCTACCTGGATAGGTGGTTTCAGAGCAATAGGAAAAACTGCAGATGAGGCAATTGGTGTATTAAAACATACTTTAGAACTTCAAGAAGCAGGAGCCATTGGTGTTGAGCTAGAAGTTGTTCCTCCAAAAGTAGCTGAAGTTATAACTAAAAAAGTTGATATTATGACTTTATCCATGGGTAGTGGATCAGGATGTGATGGCCAATATCTTTTCGCCAATGATGTTCTTGGTTATACTGAAGGTCACACCCCCAGACATGCAAGAATATATAGAAATTTCAAAGAGGAATATGCAAAACTTCAAAAAGAAAGAATTCTTGCTTTTAAAGAATTTCATAGTGATACAATTAACAAAAACTTCAATGACCCAAAAATTACTGTAGATATAAAAAATAATGAATTTGAGAAATTTATAAAATTATCAGAAAAATTTTGACTTTATCTAATTTTTTAATAACTATATTATATAGAATTATAAAGTAGGAAAATGGAAGTTAATCTTAATAAATGGTATAAATGCAAAATTGATAAGCAAGAGTTGAGAAAGCTCTGTGAGAAATCTGATTGGCAAGGTTTTAAACATATGATTATCTATTTTTCCTCATTATTTATTGCAGGATATCTGGCTTACATTACCTGGGGTACTTGGTGGTGTGTTGTCTTTTTCTTAATTTATGGAAATATATGGGGATGTGCTGACGCACTCTGGCATGAAACTGGTCACAGAACAGCTTTCAAAAGTAAGTTTTGGAATGATTTTTTTTATTTCATAGCAAGTTTCATGGATAATTTTGAACCAATTAGATGGAGGCATTCGCATCACCATCATCACACCCATACTATTTTTACAGACCCACTTGATTTTGAGATACATGTTCAAAAGCCAACTGATGTAGTGATGTTTTTTTCATGGTTCGTTCCTTTCTCAGGATTTGTATTTTTTACCAAATCCCTTCATTGGGAAACATTAAAACATGCTTTTGGAATTACAACTGAAGTTATGAAAGTTTGTATTCCTGAAAAGCAAAGATCCAAGTGCAGATGGTCAGCAAGAAGCCATGTATTTATTTGGGTTGCTACAATTGTTGCCTCAATTTATTTTCAATCTTGGCTTCCAATGTTGTACATTGTCTTGCCAAACTTTTATGGAAAAACTTTAATTTCATTGTTTGGTTTGACCCAACATGCTGGCCTTGAAGAAAACAAAAAAGATCATAGGTACACAACCAGAACAGTTAAACTAAACCCTATTTTTAGTTTTTTATATTGGCAGATGGAATATCATATTGAACACCATATGTTTCCAACAGTACCTTCTTATAATTTGCCAAAATTGCATGAGATGATAAAAGATCAAATGCCACCACCAAGACAAGGTTTAATAGGTGCTTATAAAGAAATAATTCCTGCCATTATAAAACAAGCAAAAAATCCAGATTATAAAATACCAGTTTCTATTCCTGCGTGAATAAAGTAGAAATTTTTCAAGATTGTAAGAATAATTTAGGAGAAGGAATTATTTGGTCTCAGGATACAAATACTCTTTATTGGTTAGATATACCAATGCCATCAAAACTTCATCAATATTCATTTAATAATAATAAACATCAAATATTTGAAATGCCTGAAATGATTACAGCCATGGCAGAGCGTGATAATAAAAACTTATTAATTGCTTCTCATTTCGGAATAAATAATTTTAGTTTAATTAACAAAAAATTTGATCAAATTCTAAGATTAGAAAATAACAAACCTCATAATAGATGTAATGATGGAGCGGCAGATTTCTTAGGTAATTTTTGGATTGGTACAATGCAAAATAATATTGCAGATGATGGCAGTGATATAGAAATTACTAAAAATTCTGGCTCCTTATATTGTATTGATAAAGATCTAAACATTACTAATCATGAAAATGACATTGGTATTTCAAATACTTTTGCATGGAATCCTCAAAATGATAAATTTTATTTTTCAGATACTCTAACTGGTTCAATATTTGTTTATGACTATGATCATAAAAATAAAATAATTTCTAATAAAAAACAATTTGCTAAGTTTGATAGAGGCTATCCAGATGGTTCAACTGTTGACTCAGAGGGTTTTCTATGGAATTGTCGATGGGGTGGATCGTGTGTGGTTCGTTTTAATCCAAATGGGGAAGTAGATAGTGTAGTAGAGCTCCCAGTTCCAAATGTAACAAGTTGTACTTTTGGGGGTAAAGACTTGAAAACGTTATTTATTACAACTGCAAGAATGGGTATGACAAATGAGCAATTAGAAAATACACCACATGCAGGAAGTTTGTTTGCCCTTGAAACACATATTCAGGGAAAAGCTGACTTTAAATTTGCTAATTAATTAGTAAAGTACTCTTTTAATTATGACTAATAGATTTAAAGATAAAATCGTTATTGTAACTGGTGCTGGTTCTGGAATTGGTGAAAGAACAGCAATAAAATTTTCAAGTGAAGGAGCCTCAGTTGTTGTTGCAGATATTAATCCTGAAACAGGCAATTCAGTTTCTGAGCATATAAATAATAACGGAGGAAAATCTATTTTTTTAGAAACAAATGTAGCAGAATTTAAATCAGTAGATAATATGGTTTCACAAACTTTAGATACCTTTGGAATACCTGATGTATTAATTAATAATGCTGGAATAAATGTTTTTGGTGAACCTTTAAATATGCCTGATAGTGAATGGAAAAGAGCATTTTCAGTAGACTTAGATGGTGTGTGGTTTGGATGTAAGGCCGTTCTTCCACACATGCTTAAAAAAAATAAAGGCAGTATTGTTAATGTTGCTTCAGTTCATGGTATTCAGATAATTCCAAATTGTTTTCCTTACCCTGTTGCAAAGCATGGAGTTATAGGTTTAACAAAAGCTCTTGCTGTTGATTATGCTGGAAAAGGTATTAAGATAAATTCAATTTCACCAGGCTATATAGAGACTCCTATTATTGATAGATTTTTCAACACAAAACCAGATCCTACTGCAGCAAGAAAGGAAGCAGAAAATCATCAACCAATTAAAAGAATGGGAACGACAGATGAAATAGCAAATACGATTATGTTCATGTCTTCTGATGAATGTAATTTTATGATTGGAGCGAATATAGTTGTTGATGGAGGTATTACTTTAAGAATTCATGAAAATGACGATACTGGTGCAGAATAAAAGTGAAAATTGAAAATATTGAACTTTACTATTTATCTATGCCAGAAATCTTGGATGAGGCTGATGGAAGTCAAGATGCACTGATAGTTAAAGTAGAAGCTGGAGGATTAGTTGGATGGGGAGAATGCGAAGCTTCACCTTTAACATCAATTGCAAATTTTATTTGTCCTAAATCGCATTCTGCAGCCAATCCAATAAGAGACTCAGTTATTAATCAAAACATAAATGACTTAAATGATTTAAAAAAAATAATTCATACTGTTAAACACAAATCACTAATGATTGCTCAAACACCACATACTTTTTCTGGAATTGAAGTAGCATTGTTAGATCTTTTAGCAAAAAAAGAAAGTTGTCCAATTTATTCACTAATTGGGATGAATAATTCAAAACCAAAAATAGCATATGCTTCAGTATTATTTGGTAAAACGCCTGAAGAAACATTTAAAGTTGCTAAAAATTTAAAAAATCAAAATTTTAAAGCAATCAAATTTGGATGGCAAAATTTTGGTCTAAATATTAAAACTGATCAAGATCACTTAGTTGCTGCAAGAGATGCTATGGGTAAAGATTTGGAACTAATGGTTGATGTAGGAGCTATTTGGGGGACTGATGTTGAAGAAGCACAAAAAAGATTAGATATTTTTCAAAACGCAAACATAACTTGGTTAGAAGAACCATTTTTTTCTGATGCTTTTTATGAATATGGTCAATTAAGTGATAAAACAAATCTACCCTTGGCAGGTGGAGAGTCTTGTCACTCAGTGGAGTCAGCAAAAAATATGATTAGATTTGGTAAAGTTAAATTTATTCAAATAGATGCTGGAATTGCTGGAGGTATACTTGCTGGTAAAGAAATTTGTGATTTTGCAGAAAGCAATAAAGTGCAATATGTAAACCATACTTTTACATCACATTTACAACTTTCATCTTCTTTACAATCTTATGCAAATTCCTCAAAAAGTTTATTTGCAGAATTTCCTCAACAACTTAAATCATTAGCATGGGATCTTACTGAAAATCATATTGGTATGGATGAAAATGGATGTATTGATATTCCACCTGGTATTGGTCACGCTATAAAAATTAATCAAAGTGCTTTAGAACAATATAAGGTTGATGTAGAAATATATGTTAATAAAGAAAAAATATTTTAATTATGAAAATTGTCGATATTAAAACTACGATTGTAAATGCTGAAATGCGAAACTGGGTATTTGTAAAAGTAATAACAGATAAAGATTTGTATGGATGGGGTGAAGCAACTGTTGAATGGAAAACTAGAGCTGTGGTTGGTGCTATAGAAGATTTAAAACCTTTATTAGTTGGCAAAGATCCAAGAAATATTAAGCAAAATTTTCAAATAATGACAAAACATGGTTTTTGGAAATTAGGTGTAATTGGTATGTCTGCAGTCAGTGGAATAGAACATGCTCTTTGGGATATACTCGGAAAAAGTTTTAATATTCCAGTATGGCAATTATTAGGAGGTAAAGTTCGAGAAAAAATTAAAATTTATACTCACCTAGGAATGGGAGATATGAATGCTGTCTACAGAGATACAATGGAGACAAATAAATTAAATGATCATGCATCTGCTTTAGTAGAAAAAGGCTATAAAGCATTTAAGGTTGTGTTTATTCCATTTACTCATTTCACTAATACTTTTAAAAATTTAAATAAAGTTAATGAGTTAATGTCTTCTTTAAGAAAAACTGTAGGTGATGATATTGACATAATGGTAGATTTTCATGGTAGATGTGCATCTGGTATTTCTGCAGTACAGTACATAAAAGAATTAGAAACTTATAATCCACTATTTGTTGAGGAGCCAATATTGCCAGGAGATGACAAAACTTTGTTACAAATTAAAAACTCCATAAATTGCCCTCTCGCGACCGGGGAAAGATTGATAGGTCATCATGAATTTGAAGACATTATATCAAATCGTATTGTTGATATTGTTCAGCCAGATCTTAATCATTGTGGCGGATTGCTAGAAGCTAAAAACATAGCGGCTGCAGCTTCTATAGCAAACATTGGTGTAGCACCCCACAACCCAAATGGACCAATAGCTGGTGCCGCAGCACTTCATTTTGCCGCTTCAACAACAAACCATATAATACAAGAAGTAATGGACAAATCAGTACCTTGGTATGATGATGTTATATCCAAAACACCTATCGAAAAAGTTAATGATTGTTGGATGATTCCAAATACACCTGGTCTTGGAATAGATGTTAATGAAAAAGAAGCATTAAAATATCCTTTTAAACAAGAAATAATGCCAACAACTGATGCATATCTAAATGATGGAACAGTAGTTGATTGGTGATTAGTACTAATAAAATAAAAGGAATTTTTCCAATTCTTTACACCTTTTTCAATAAAAATAATTCAATTGATTATAAATTGATGGAAGAACAAATTTCACTAATATTTAAAAAAAAATGTAATGGCATAGCTGCTCTTGGTTTAGCTACCGAAGTAAACAAGTTAACTTTAAAAGAAAAAACAAAAATAATTGAGCTTATTACAAAAACAATTCCATCAGCATTTCCAAAGGCAATAACTATACAGGAAAAAAAATATGAAGATTATTGTAAACTAATAGATGTATCAAAATCAAATAATGTGGATTGGTTAATTCTGCAACCAATGATCAAAAAAAATATAACAGATCAAGAATGTTATAATTTCTTTAAAAGGATAATGCCTTTAACAAGAGGAACTTTAACAGGAATTCAAAACGCTAAAGAATACATTGGTGTTGGATTATCTTCTAATCAAATTCTAAGCCTATACAAAAAATTTAATAACTTTAGAGCAATAAAAGGTGAAGCATCCTCTATTCATATGCAACAAGAAATAATAAATTATCCAAAAGATTTAATTGTTTTTAATGGAAGAGGAGGTCAAGAGATAGTAGATAATTTTAAAATTGGCTGTAAAGGCATTGTTCCTTGTTTAGATGGTGCAGATAAATTTATAAAAATTTATAACTATTTTAAACAAAATAAACTTGATCACGCTGAAAGAGAATATAAAAATATTCTTCCAAATATAGTATTTATAATGCAATCAATTGACACTTTGGTATGTTACGGTAAGAGAGTTTGTGCATTTAGGATGGGAGTAAAAAATGTATATGACCGTAAACCGTTTTTAAAACCAACAGATTATGGAATTAAAAAATCAAAAAAAATTGCAAATTTGCTCGGACTTTTTTAATGACAAAAAAAAATAAATTTAGATCTTCAGCTTGGTACAACTCAAAAACACATAAGAGAGATACTTTTGTTCACAGAGGTTGGATGAGAAATCAAGGTCATCCAAATCATTTATTCGATGGTAGGCCAGTCATTGGTATTTGCAATACTTGGTCTGAACTTACTCCATGTAATGGACATTTTCGTGAAATTGCTGAGTCTGTGAAAAAAGGAGTATATGAAGCAGGAGGGTTCCCATTAGAATTTCCAGTTTTCTCTGCAAGTGAATCAAATTTAAGACCAACAGCAATGCTTTTTAGAAACCTGGCAAGCATGGATGTGGAAGAAGCTATAAGAGGAAATCCAATTGATGGAGTAGTTCTACTAATGGGTTGTGATAAAACTACACCGTCATTGTTAATGGGTGCAGCTAGTGTTGATATACCTACAATTGGTATTTCTGGTGGACCCATGCTCAATGGTCATCACAGAGGAGAAACAATAGGTTCAGGTACAGGTGTTTGGAAACTTGATGCTGATTTGAGTGCTGGAAAGATTACTGAGGATGATTTTATCGAAGCAGAAATATCAATGAGCCGTTCTAAAGGAAACTGCATGACGATGGGAACTGCTTCAACTATGGGAAGTATGGTAGAAGCACTAGGAATGTCTCTACCCAACAACGCTGCTATACCTGCTGTTGACTCAAGAAGGTACGCCCTTGCTCATATGTCAGGAAAAAGAATTGTTGAAATGGTTAAAGAAGATTTAATAATGTCAAAAATTGTAACAAAAAAATCTTTTGAAAATGCTATTAAAGTTAATGGTGCAATAGGTGGATCAACAAATGCAGTTG
Organism: Fidelibacterota bacterium; assembly: GCA_002705575.1. The sequence goes on from PAHI01000007.1 coordinate 70,593, forward strand.
TTCACCTAGCAGCAGTTGCTGGTAGATTAGAAATAGATCTTAAATTAAGTGATTGGGAAAAATGTGGTAAACATATTCCTACGCTAGTAAATCTGCAACCTTCTGGAAAATATTTAATGGAAGATTTTTATTACGCTGGTGGGGTTCCTGTTGTTATAAGAAGGCTACTTGAAAAAAATATACTAGATAAAGACTCTCTTACTGCAAATGGCAAAACAATATCTGAAAATAATAAAAACGCAAAATGTTGGAATAATGATGTTATTAAAGAATTTGACAATCCTCTAGTTGCCGATGGAGGCATAAAAATACTAAGAGGAAATATTGCACCAAATGGTGCGATTATTAAGCCATCAGCTGCAACTCTAGAACTTATGAGACACAAGGGAAAAGCAGTAGTTTTTGAGAGCATTGAAGAATTTCACGACAAAATTGATAGCCCTGATCTAGAAGTAGATGAAAACTCAATTCTTGTTTTAAAAAATTGTGGTCCTAAAGGTTATCCTGGTATGGCTGAGGTTGGGAATATGAGATTGCCACAAAAATTGTTAAAAAAAGGTATAAGAGATATGATTCGTATATCAGATGCAAGAATGAGTGGAACTGCATATGGAACTGTCATCCTTCATACTGCCCCTGAAGCAGCAATCAAAGGACCTCTTGCTGCTGTACAGAATAATGATCTTATAGAAATAGATGTTGATAAAGGATCAATGAATCTTTTAGTTGATAATAATGTTATTAAAGAAAGGTTAAAAACCTACAAACCAGTTTTACCAGATATAAAGAGTGGCTATCAAAAAATGTATATTGAACATGTAACGCAGGCAGATACAGGCGCTGACTTAGATTTTTTAGTTGGTAAACGTGGGTCAGAAGTAAAAAGACACAGTCATTAAATTTATAGAAATATAAAAATGAGTAGCAATTTTGTTTCGTTATCTGCTGAGGAATTAATTACTAAAATTAATAAAATTCCTAGGGTGAGTTTGGCTTTATTGCCTACTGTTTTAGAATTTGCCCCAAATATATCTAAAGAGTTAAATGTTAATCTTTATATTAAAAGAGATGATTGTACATCACTTGCATTTGGAGGCAACAAAACAAGGCATTTAGAGTTTATAATGGCAAAGACATTATATGGAGATTATGATTGTATTTTAACAGGAGCTTCTTCACAGTCCAACTTTTGCCGTCAAGCTGCTGCAGCTGCAAATAAATTAAACTTAGAAAGTTACTTAGTTTTAATGCATGGAGTTAAAGGTAAATTAATGCAGGGCAACTTTTTATTATATAATATTTTAGGTGCAAATATAGATGTAATTGAAGGAGAAGATTTAGAGGAAATACCAAAACATTTAGATAAAAAATATAATCAACTAATTAAAGACGGAAGAAAGCCACTTTTAATATATGGAGGTTTTGGACAAGAAGATACAGCACTCGCTGGAATTAGTTATGCTAATGCTATGGCTGAAATTGACTTACAAATGAAAGAACAAAAATTCATGGCAGATCATTTGTTTGTAACTGCTGCAAATATGACACAAGCCGGTTGTGAATTAGGAGCAAAAATTTTAAATTGGCCAACAAGAATACAAGGTATATCCCCAGTGTATTGGGAAATGGATATTAAGAAAGATATAGCTAGAATTTGTAATGATGGAGCTAAAATGCTTGATGTTAATTTAGAGTTTTCGCAAGATATGATTAATCATGACAATAATTATGTAGGTGAAAAATATGGAGCTACAACAGAAGAGGGAATAAAAGCAATGAAGCTTCTAGCTAATAAAGAAGGAATTATATTGGATCCAGTTTATACCTCTAAAGGTTTTGCAGCTCTTATTGATTATGTTGAAAAGGGAATAATTAAAAAAGGTGACAATGTAATTTTTATGTTTACTGGTGGTAGTCCAGCAGTTTTTGCATATAGCGAAGAGATAGTAAATAAATCTATTCTGTAATTTCAAAGTTATCTAAATATTTATTTGATAACTCAATACCTAATCCAGGTTTATTTTCATCTAATTCTATAAAACCATTCTTAGCTTGAGGCTCTCCATCAAAAATATACCAAAATAATTCATTGCCAATTTCTACAGGCCAAAATGGAAAGTATTCAACAATGGGAGCATTAATACTACTCATGGAGATATGAAAATTATGTACTTGTCCAGCATGAGGAATTACTGGTATTTGAAATGCTTCTGCTAAAGCACAAATTTTATGTGCTTGTGTAATTCCCCCAACTCTATTTGTATCAAATTGTACTACATCAACAGCTTTTTTTTCTAAAAGTTGTCTAAAACCATATAAGGTATATTCATGCTCACCTCCTGATATAGGTGTTCTACAAGATGCTCTTAAATCAGCATATCCATCTATGTCATCAGCAATTACTGGTTCTTCTAACCATCTTAAATTCTCATTATCAATTAATCGCATCATTCTTTTTGCGTATTCAAACGTCCATCCCATATATACGTCAGCCATTAAATCAACGTTATCACCGACTACTGATCTTACTGTTTTAATTAATTCTATATTTTTTTTCATTCCTTCAGCACCATCTTTTGGACCCCAACCAAAACGTAGTTTCATCGCTTTAAAACCTTGGTCTAAATATTCCTTTGCTTCTTTTGCAAGTGTATCAAGAGGTTGGCTATACAATTTACTTGCATAGCAAGGTAGTTTAGATTTTGTTTTACCACCTAAAAGTCTATATACTGGTTGTTTAGCAACTTTACCTAATGCATCCCATATTGCAATATCAACAGCACTAATAGCTGTCATACCAACCCCTTTTCTTCCCCAAGCTAAGGTTTGTCGATACATTTTTTGCCAAATATGCTCATAATCCCAAATACTCTCACCAATTATTGCTGGTTTTAAATAATTATCTACTACAGACTTACAAGGTTTTGGAGCAAGTGCAGCATTACCCAGACCAACATGTCCGTCTTCAGTTTCAACTTCAACAACTAGCCAACTTAAAAATTTAAAAGTTGACATGCCATCAGCACTAATATTTTCTTTGTTTAATAAGTCCGCTGCACTAGTGCAAAAATTATCATGTATTTTTTGAATAGGACCTTTCCAAGTATATAGTTTAGCTCTTACGTCTTTAATTTTTGATGTCATAATTAAATTCTATAATATTTCTCTGCATTAGATGAAAATAACAATTCTTTATCGTTAACAGAATAGTCTTTAGTAATTGTTTTAAAAGAATTCCAATAATTATCAAAAGTATTAAAAATTTTATCTACTGGAAAATTAGAGGCAAACATACATCTTTCAACACCAAATATTTCAATAGTTTTTTCCACAAATATTTTTGTAGTATCTGTTGTCCAATTTGGATTAAACATTCCAAGACCAGAAATTTTTGCTACTATGTTACTACAACTTGCAATTTTTTTCATACCACTTTCCCAATGTTTGATATATTCTTTAGATTGATAACATGGTTCACCAGTGTGGTTTAAAATAAATAAAATATCATCATTATCTTTAGCTAAATTAAATGCATCATCCATTTGGTGAGGATAAATTTGAATATCAAAAGATAAATTTCTATTTTTCATATTTTTAAAGTTATCTAGCCATTTTGTATTTTTCATAAAATCTTCTGAAGCGTGTGAATATTTTGGTTCATCGGCGTTAAAAGATAAAATCTGTCTAATTCCTCTAGTATTTTTATATTCTTGATGTTGATTGAGAATATCAACTACATTATCTTTAGAAAAATCTGCAAATGCAACAATTGCATTTGGTAATTTGGAATTATGGTTATCGGCTAGAGTTTGAAGCCACTCTGTTTCAGTAACAGGGCTATCATCATCGTGCTCTGCTTGTACATGAACAGATTTAATTAAATTTTGATTTTTGGCATCGTTCAAATAATCATCTAGTAAATAACTTTTTCTTATAGCTCCATAATCTCCAAAAAAAGCTTCACCTTCTGATACCATTAACCAGGAATATTTAGTTTTTTCATTTTCTAAATCCCACAAATGGTGATGAGCGTCAACTATAGGTATATTATCCATTTTATAAATGCATGAAGAGCAATATTGCTATTGCTCTTCAATAAAATAAATTAGAAGTTGAAATTATCGATATTATCAGGAACAAAATCAAGCATCGGTGCTGCATAAATCAAATTATTAGCATTTATTTCAACATCACCTTGATCTGGAACACTGATTGTCATACCTTCTGATAACTTCATTCCATTTTCAACCATTTGAACAGATAGATAACCTGCAATTTCACCTTCTACAGATGGATCCCATAATTGGAATGCTTTTACACATCCACTTTTTAGGAATGGTCTCATTTGGTTTGGAGTTCCAAGACCTGTTACTTGAACTTGATCACATTTCCCTGCTGATTCTACAACTTGTGCAGCAGCTGCTACACCAACAGTCGTTGGTGAAATAATTCCTCTTAGATCAGGATACTTAGCAAGTAATGCTTCAGCTTCAGTGGTACTTTTTTGTGGATCGTCATCTCCATACACAACACCAAGATATTCCATATCAGAGAACATACCTTTGCCGATTATGTTGTCTTCCATATCTTTAATCCAAGTATTTTGATCTGGAGCATCAGTAGTTGCACTTAGAATTGCAAACTGACCTTTATGATCAATTAATTGACCCATTAAAGTCATTTGTGCAGTACCAACTGTTGAGAAATCAACTGGCATAATTGCTAAGTCTCTGTGTGCCTCACTACCAGGTATATCACCATTTACAACCATGATAATAATCCCTTTTTTTCTTGCTTGATCAAAAACGGTATTAAGTGCGTCGTTAGAGTTTGGTGAAATAGCAATTACATCAACTCCTCTTTGTATCTCAGCTTTAATAAATGGTAATTGAGACGTAGCATCAGCTGTAGCCGGTGCTACTGTTGAAAAATTATAACCGTATTTTTCTGCCCCAACTTCAAATCCTTTAATTATAGAGTCAAAATATGGGTTACCAGTATTTTTTGGAATATAAACTACCTCAACTGGTTTTGCAAAAACACCAGTTGTAAGTAACAAACCAAGAATACTTACAGAAATAATTTTAAATAATTTATTCATCATTCCTCCTATTGAATTGTTAATAACATTTTCATTAAAAATGTATTTTTATCAAGAATAATTTGAAATTTTTACTTATTATTTTGAAAAAACTAACTTAGAAGTATTAAATAAACATAATATGGATCTAAAAACTAAAAATATAGGAAAATCGTTTAGTGGAGTTAATGTCTTAAGAAAAGTTGATTTTGACTTAAAGCCTGGTGAAGTACATGCTTTAGTTGGAGAAAATGGAGCAGGCAAATCTACATTTGTTAAAATACTAAGTGGTGTTTATACTCCAACTGATGGAGACATTTTTTTAGATCAAAATAAAGTTGATATTACTTCTCCAATAATAGCTCAAAATAATGGAGTATCTTTGATACATCAAGAACCGCAATCTTTTTCTCATCTTTCTGTTGCTGAAAATATTTTTATGGGTCACATGGAAGGAAATAATTTTTCTAGAGTTAAGTGGCAAGATATCAATAAAAAATCTAATGAGATTTTAAACTCAATTGGATTAAAAATAGATCCAAAAATTATTATGGAGGGCTTATCTATTGCAGATCAACAAATGATAGAAATAGCAGGAGCTCTGTCAAAAAATTCTAAAATCTTAATAATGGATGAGCCTACTTCACCTTTAACACCCAATGAAGTTGGAAAATTATTTGAAATTGTCAATAAACTTAAATCAAATGGGATGGCAATTATATTTATCAGTCATCGTTTGGAGGAAATTAGACAAATATCAGATAGAGTAACAATTTTTAGAGATGGAGATCTAATAACAACAAAAAAAATAAATGAAGTGTCAAATGAAGAAATAATAAAATTTATGATAGGAAGAAATATTGAAGAGACAGAAATTAAGAATAATGAATTTCTTAAAAATGATGATTATATTCTAAATGTAAAAAATTTATCTTTGTCAAAAAAATTCAGCGACATTTCATTTAATTTAAAAAAAGGTGAAATCTTAGGATTTGCTGGATTGGTAGGTGCTGGTAGAACAGAAGTAGCTAAAAGTATCTTTGGAGCTGAAAAATTTGATAATGGAGAAATTATTTATAATGGTCAAAAAATTATTAATAATTCTCCTAATGAGGCGATAAAAAAAGGATTTGCTTACGTACCTGAAGATAGAAAACAAATGGGTATTTTTGGTCCAGTTGCCGTGGAGGACAATGTAACATCAGCCGTGCCAAAAGATATATCCAATAATATTGGTCTTATTAATTCTAAAATAGTTTCCTCAATAACTAATGACTATATAAAAAGATTTAACATTATACTTACTTCAGGCAGACAATTGATAGAAGAGTTGTCGGGAGGCAACCAACAGAAATGTATAATTTCTAAATGGTTACTTTCCAAGCCAAAAGTTTTGATACTAGATGAGCCAACAAGAGGTGTAGATGTTGGTGTTAAATCTGAAATGTATGAAATAATAAATCAATTAGCTAATGATGGTACAGCAATAATTTTAATTTCCTCAGAACTACCCGAGATACTATCTTTGTCTCATAGAATAATAGTCATGCGTGAAGGTAAAATTACTAAAATTCTGAATAATAAAGATGCTACACAAGAAAATATTATGAGTTATGCAATAAATTAATATGACATTATTTGATAAGTTTTTAAGAATAAGAGAGCTAGGAATTTTTTCCATAATTGTTGTTTTTATAATAGTTGCTGCAGTAATAGATCCAAGATTTATGACAATAGATAGTTGGAGAGCAGTTTTTCTCGCTATACCTCTAATTTTAGTCATGGCTATGGGGCAAATGATGGTCATTATTTGCCGACATGTAGATATATCTATTGGCTCAATATTAGCATTCTCTGCAATTGTTATTGGATTATTTTTTATTCAGTTTCCCGGATTGTCTCTTTGGTTGTCTTTGATAATTTGTGCAATCGTAGGTTTAATATTGGGATTAGTAAATGGATTTATCGTAACAAGATTTAATGTTCATTCAATAATTGTAACACTAGGCACATTAAGTTTGTATAGAGGTTTAGTATTTATAGTTAGTGGAGGTAGACAAATAGATAGAAATGATATTCCGGAACATGTTGTATCTTTTTCTCAAACCTCTTTTCTATTCTCAATACCAGGTATTCTAATTTTTACTTTAATAATAGTAATTATAAGTCACTTGGTTATGCGCCATTCAGTTTTAGGAAGAGAAATTTATGCAACTGGAAGCAACCCCGTAGCAGCACATCTTAAAGGTATTAATGTAACTAAAGTTACATTATTTTGTTTTGGTGTTTGTGGAATGTTAGCAGGTGTTGCGGGATTATTTTATGCTTCAAGATTTGGTTATGTTAATCCTGGTGTTACAGGTGTTGGAATTGAATTTATTGTAATTGCTGGAGTTATAATTGGAGGAACGAGTATCACCGGTGGTTCTGGAAGTGTTTTGGGAACATTTTTAGGAATACTTCTTTTAGGAATTATAAATGTAGCCTTACCAGTTTTAAACATTCCAGGTGAATTTCAAAAAGCAATATATGGCTTAATTATTGTTGTAGCATTGGCTCTTGATCAATTGATAATTTATAGAATGAAAAAACTAAGTGGAGGGATTAATGTTTAATAAATTATCAATTTATTTAAGCGAGAATCCGACAATTCGGTATTGGATTGTTAGACCTGAATGGGTTGCTGTAATATTATTAATAATATCTATAATATCATCAATTCAGTTATCTCCATTTTTTGCTGATCTAGCTTTTATAATGGATTCCGCTACACCTTATGTAGAGTATGGGCTAATAGCAATAATTCTTACTTTAATAATAATTTCTGGTGAAATCGATTTATCTATTGCATCAATGATTGCATTAACTGCGGTAATTTTTGGAACAGCTTATAATGCAGGAATAGGTATGCCCATGTCTATAGTTATTGCTTTACTATCTGGAACTTTATGTGGTTTATTTAATGGTTTGCTTGTGACTATGTTACAAATTCCTTCAATAATATTAACTATAGGAACACTGACTTTGTATCGTGGTATTGCTCAATCATTAGCTAGTGATTTTTCTTTGGGCGGATATCCATCTTGGTTTATTGGAATTGATTATCGTTATGTTGGCATCATTCCTATTCCAGTAATAATTTTTACTGTTTTTGCTATCATAGTTGGATTTTTTTTAAGCTCTACTATTTATGGCAAGCAACTCTATTTAATAGGCACAAATCCTCAAACAGCCAAATACTCAGGAATTAAAGTTAACCGAATAAAATTGTTATTGTTTACTTTATCTGGCTTAGTTTGTGGTATGGCTGGTGTATTAACCACTTCTAGATTAGCTGTTGCTAGATTTAATATGGCAACAGGTGCTGAACTTGAAATTGTTTTAATGGTTATGCTAGGTGGAACATATATTTTTGGGGGAAGGGGTAATATTTTTGGTACTTTTATTGCTTTTTGGATTGTTGTAATATTAAGAGCTGGGTTAAACGTAGCAAGAATTAAAATTGAGTCTCAGCTTACTATATTAGGTGCAATGTTAATTATTGCTATAATTTTAACAAATTATATTTATGCTAAATCACAAAAGTAAATTAAACTTAACTTCATTTAATTAGGAGGTAATAATGAAAAATTACGCATGGGTGTTAGAAGTTAGACCAGGATATGAAGAAGAATACAAAAAGAGACATGATGAAATATGGCCTGAAATGGTTAAAATGCTAAATGATGCAGGTTTAAGAAATTACAATATATTTAGACATGGCTTAACTTTGTTTGGCTATTTTGAAACTGAAAATTTAGAAAAATCAATAAAACATATTGTTAATAGTGATGTTAACAAAAAATGGGGAGAGTATATGTCTGATATTCTTAAGGCTGAAATTGATCCAAAAACAAATTTTCCCTATTTATTACCCATTCAAATGCATTTAGATTAATTAGGATATTTTTATGAGTAAAGCTAAAATAGGAGTTATAGGTGCAGGTTGGTGGGCAACAGAATATCATATACCCAATCTTAAAAAAAGAGATGATGTTGAGCTTGTAAGTGTATGCAAATTAGAGCAAGACCAATTAGATTTTGTTAAAAATAAATTTAATTTTCAATTTGCCTCGATAGACTATAATGAAATGTTAAGTCTTAGTCCACTTGACGGTGTAGTTATAGCTTCACCACATTTTGCTCATTATGAAAATGCCAAAGCTTCACTTGAAAAAGGGTGTCATGTTTTAATTGAAAAACCCATGACTACTAATTCATCTGATGCTGAAAGTCTCTATGAACTTGCAAAAAAAGTTAACAAAGAAATTTTAGTTCCAAATGGTTTTAATTTTACAGATTTTATGCCTAAAGCAGAAAAATATATTCAAGACGGAGTTATAGGAGAAATAAAACATATTGATGCCGCCTTTTCATCTTCTTTGGTTGACCTTTTCCAAGGAATTCCTCTCACTGAGTCTAGTAACCATACATTTCAACCACTAGCATCTACATGGTCTGATCCTAATAAAGGAGGGGGTTATGGATGGGGCCAGTTATCGCATATGTTTGGTGGAGTATTTAAGATATCTCAACTTCAAGCGGAAAAAGCTTTTTGTTTTTCAGTTCCTTCACCCACAAATGTTGATTATACAGATGCAATTTCTGTTAAGTTCAACAATGGTGCAACAGGATCTTTTTCAGGATGTGCATTTGTGCCTAAAGATTTTGGAGGTACTTTTTATATAAATGTTCACGGTACTAAAGGAACTTTATATTTAGATATGGAAATTAAGAGAGAAAGATTATTAATAAGACTTAATGATGGTAGCGAAATAAAAGACGAAATAAAAGAAGGACAGGGAACTATGGCTTATAGTACAGAGAACCCTATAAATACTTTTGTAGATATTTGTTTGAATAAAAAGTCTATTAATCACGCAAATTCAGAAATTGGCCTTAAAACAGTTAAGGTTTTGGATGCTGTATACAGATCTATTAAAAGTGAAAAAGTAGAATTAGTATAGATTAGTCGAAAACTTTACCAGGATTCATGATATTATTCGGATCAAATATTCTCTTTATTTGTCTCATAAGAGGCACATTATCTGGATGCTGCTTTAATAAATATTCTTTTTTTTGAAGTCCAATTCCATGCTCTCCTGTAATAGTGCCATCTAGCTCGAGAGCTTTATCTATTAACTTGTTACTAAATTTTCTAATATAATCATATTCATTTTCTTTTTTGGGATCATATACAATTGTAACATGAAAATTACCATCTCCAACATGGCCAACCATAGGAGCCTTTAAGCCATTATTTTGAATCTCATTTTCAGCAAATTGAATACATTCTGATAAGTTTGAGATTGGTACACAAACATCAGTTGCATAGACTCGTACATCCTCACCTTGAGCTTTCACTGAGTAATAAACATTGTGTCTAGCTTTCCATATTTTATTTCTTTCTTCAGTTGTAGAAGCCCACTTAAAATCACTCCCATTATTATTTTTTGAAATTTCTTCTACTACTTCAATTGACTCTTTATTAGAAACTTCACTTCCATGAAATTCATAAAAAAGTGTTGGAAGTGAGTCCAAATTTTCTAATTGTGAATACTTAATGCTGATATCCATCTGATCTTTGTTAAGTAACTCAATTCTAGCAATTGATGCACCATATTGAATAATTTCTTGAGCAGTTAAAACAGCTGAGTCTAAATCTTTAAATTGGCATACAGCACTCATGATATTTTCAGGTATAGGTGAAAGTCTAAGATGTACTTCTGTAATAATCCCTAATGTCCCCTCTGATCCCACAAATAGATTTGTTAAGTTATAACCAGCAGATGTTTTTTTTGTCCTAGATCCAGTTTTAATAATATCACCATTAGCCATAATAATAGTTAAACCCAAAACAGCTGTCCTCATTGTTCCATATTTAACAGCCATCGTACCCGAAGCCGAGCAAGCTGCCATACCTCCCAAGGCTGCATTTGCACCTGGATCGATAGGAAAGAAAATTCCTTTATCTTTAAGAGCCTCATTTAATTGTTCTCTTGTTACATTTGCTTGAACACGGCAATCAAAATCTTCTTCATTAATAGCAATAATACTATTTAAGTTTTGCAGTGATAGTGTTACCCCATTATTATTTCCAACAACATGTCCTTCTAAAGATGTTCCTGTACCATACGCTGTAACAGGTACTTTAAATTTATTACAAATTTTTAATATTTTTGATATCTCCTCATTAGAATTTGGAAATAAAACAGCCTTAGGTATAATAGGATCATAAGCATCCTCTCCCTTTGAATGATTAAACCTGACACTTTCTGAAAATGAAATTCTTTCTTTTAAAAGATCTTTTAAATAATTTATTAATTCACTATTCATAATAATGTAATTACTATAAGCTATTTATCAAAAATTATAAAACATGAACACAACTTCTCTTAAATTAAATGAAATATATGATTTAGCGTTTAATGTTCTTAAAAAATATGGGTGTGATGAACTCAATGCTGAGGCGGTTGCAACAACTGTTACACATGCCGAAAGAGATGGTAGTGTATCTCATGGCTTATTTAGAATACCCGGTTACGTTGCTTCACTAAAAAGTAAAAAAGTAAACGGAAATTCTAGACCATCAAATAATTTTTTAACTCAAAATGCAATTAGAGTAGAAGGTGACTATGGTTTTGCCCCGATGGCTATTAAAGTTGGAATGCCAAAACTTATAGAAACAGTAAACAAGCATGGTGTAGGTGTTTTAACAATTACCAACACACATCATTTTGCTGCACTTTGGCATGAAACTGAGACCCTTGCTGAAAATAATCTTATTGGTCTTGCTTGTACTGCCTATAAACCAAGTGTTGCTCCAGCTGGAGCTAAAAAACCTTTATTTGGAACAAATCCAATATCATTTGCATGGCCTAGAAAAAATAATACTCCAGTTGTATATGATATGGCAACATCTACTATGGCAATGGGAGAAGTTCAGGTTGCAGCACGTGATGGACATAAAGTTCCTTATGGTACTGGATTAGACAAAGAAGGTGAAAAAACAGATGATCCATCTAAAATTGCTAATGGCGGAGTTTTATTAACTTTTGGAGATTACAAAGGTTCAGCAATAGCAATGATGATAGAATTATTAGCAGCTGGTTTAGTAGGTGATCTTTTTAGTTTTGAAGCAAAAGAAGAAGACAATAATGATGGCGGCCCTGCTAGAGGAGGAGAATTTATTATTGCATTATCTCCAGAATTAATTGCAGGCAAAAAATGGAATGAACATGCTGAAAAGTTTTTTGAGCAAATGAAATCATTAGAAGGTGTAAGATTGCCTGGCGAAAGAAGACATAAAAATAGAGAAGACAAAGGCCCTAGAAAAATAAATTCTGAATTAGTTACAAAAATTAATAATCTTCTTACTGAAAATTAAAATGCTTGAAAAAGAGCTTAATAGTCTTTTGCAGACTTTAATTTCAAAAAATTATTTTCAAGGAATTCAATGGTCGATTCAAAAAGATAATGTAAATTATAAAGGTAAAGTTGGCTTTATGGATCTTGATAAAAAATATCCAATACATGATGATACTATTTATAGAATTTGGTCAATGACAAAGCCAATAATCGCATTTGCTACTATGATATTAATGGAGAATAAAAAAATTGCTTTAGACGATAAAATTGAAAAATATATTCCAGATGCAAAAAAATTAAAAGTTCTTCAAATAATAAACAATCAAAAAAATTTAGAAAATTTAAAAAGATCTATTACAATTAAAGATTTGTTATTACATACAGCAGGTTTTTCTTATAATTTCTTAAACGATCCAATTGGTAAAGAATATGAACAAGAAAAATTATTTCATTCAGAAGATCTTTCATTAAAAGATGAAGTTAATAAGATTTTATCATTCCCATTGTTATTTCAGCCAGGTGAAAAATGGAATTATTCAGTATCAATTGATGTTCTGGCTCATATAATTGAAGTTATAACTAATCAAAGTATTTTTATTTTTTTGAAAGAAAATATTTTTAAGCCACTTGAAATGAATGAGACATTTTTTTATGTAGAAGAAAAAAAAAGATATAGAATTATGACATCATATGAATTTGTTCAAAAATCAAATACTCTCAATAAATTTTCATACAAACCTCAAACTATAAATAATTATGGCTATCCTAATGGAAATATCCAATATGCGAGAGGAGGGCATGGTTTATTTACTACTATTGATGATTATATGAAGTTTGCAAAAATGCTTCATACCGGAAAAAATATAAATGACGATATTTTATTAAGTGAGGAATATCTTAAATTGATAAATAAAAACTATCTAAATCATAATTTACTTCCTCTTGAAATTAATAGTATAGGTGAAAATAAGTTTGATGATATACCAAACGATCTTATACCTTATGGTTGGGGACTAGGTTTTAGAGTTATGCTTGATAAAGAAAAAAATGCTAATTTAGGATCAAACGGTGAGTTTGGCTGGTCTGGAGCAGCATCAACATATTTTCTTGTTGATCCATCTAAAAATATTACTGCTGTTTTAATGACACAGGTTTTACATGCAAACCCGATATTAAAAAAATTGTTTTATGAATTTATATATACAAAATTCAAATAAATAAGTTGAAACTATCATACACATATATCGGTATTATTTTTGCTATACTTGCTTATTTTTCATTTAGTTTACTTGATACAATTCAAAAAACCACAGTAATATATCATTCAATATTCCAAATTTTATTTTTAAAATATTTCTTTACTTTATTTTTATCTTTAGGAGAGTCATATAGAAAAAAAAATTTAATTTTTTATAAAACTAACAATTCTAAATTACAAATTACTAGAAGTATATTATCAGTTATTGAGTCTGGTCTTTTTGTTCTATCTTTTAGGTATTTGTCATTAGCAGATGCACATAGTATTGCTTCTTTAACCCCTTTAATTGTTGTTGCACTTTCGGCAATAATATTAAGGGAAAAAGTAAATCTAAAAACATGGATTGCAATTTTTTTTGGATTTTTAGGTGTATTAATAATTATGAGACCTGGATTATCTATTTTTGATCCTATGTCGTTAATTCCATTAGCAGCAGCTTTCTTTTTAAGCCTATATCAAATAGTTACAAGGAAGGTTTCAGACTATGACTCATCAGAAACTTCTTTGTTTTACACTTCTATCGTAGGTATTACTTTAATGATATTTATAATTCCATTTTATTGGCAACCTATGCAATCATTTTCATATTTTTTATTTTTAGGCGTTGGAATATTTTTTTCAATTGGAATATATTTTCAAATTATTGCACTAAGTTATGCTAAAGCTAGTGTAATTCAACCTTTTCACTACACCTTGATATTGTGGGCAATTATTTTAGGATTTATTTTTTATAAAGATATACCAGATCTAACAACTCTAGTAGGTGCAATTATTATTAGTATTTCAGGTATTTATGTCTTGAATACAAGATCAAATTCTAACTAAATTAATTAATTGTAATAAGATAATTTTTTAATAATATATTACAATGTTTATAGGAATAGATTTAGGAACATCATCAGTCAAAATGATTTTAACTGATCATAATCAAAATATTCTTGCTACATCAAATTCAAATTTAACATTACAAAGTCCTAAAGATGGTTTTAGTGAACAAAATCCTCAAGAGTGGATTGAAGCAACTAATGAGTGTCTTAAAGCATTAAAAACAAAAAAACCAAAAGAATTTTCAGAAACTATTTCTATAGGAATCTCTGGCCATATGCATGGAGCTACTTTAATTGATAATCAAGGTAAAGTGATCAGACCCTGTATTCTATGGAATGACACGCGATCTTATGCAGAATGTATAGAATTTGAAAAACAAACTTTTGATGTTCGCTCTATCTCAGGAAATATAACGATGCCTGGTTTTACTGCACCAAAAATTAACTGGGTTAAAAATAATGAACCAGAAAGTTTTAAAAAGATTGCTAAAGTTTTACTTCCCAAAGATTACTTACGTTATTACCTAACAGGAGAATTTTTTTCTGAAATGTCTGATGCTTCAGGTACTTTATGGTTAGATATAAAAGAAAGAAATTGGTCAGAAAATCTTTTAAGTTGTTCCTTTTTAGAAAATAAACATATGCCTAAATTAGTTGAAGGTAACGAGGAAACAGGTATACTAAAAAAAAATATCAAAGATAAATTTAATTTTAGTAATGATGTAATTGTTGTTGGCGGTGCAGGGGATAATGCCGCAGCAGCAGTAGGTATGGGTATTACAGAACAGTCTCAATCTTTTATTTCATTAGGTACTTCAGGTGTTTTTTTCACTCCAACTCAAAACTTTCTAAGCAATACAAGTGATGCTGTCCATTCTTTTTGCCATTGTTTACCTAATAAATGGCATTTGATGTCGGTTATGTTGAGTGCAAGTAATTGCTTAGATTGGATATGTAGTATAACTAATTCATCAATTAGTGATACATTAATTAATGTAGAAAAATATTTTGCTGATACAAATTTACTTAATAATTCTTCTTATTTTTTACCTTATTTGTCTGGAGAGAGAACACCTCATAATGATCCACATATAAGAGGATCTTTTCATTCAATAAAAACAACAACTGATGCAACCAACATGCAATATGCTGTAATTGAAGGCATTAGTTTTGGTATACTAGATGGAGTGAATTCTATTCTAAAAATTAATAATGATTTTGAAAAAATTTTTATGGTTGGAGGCGGATCAAAAAGCTCTTTTTGGATTAAATTAATTGCTTCTTTACTTAACAGAAATCTTAATGTGTGTAACCAAAGTGAATTTAGTGCGTCATTAGGCGTTTCTAGATTAGCAATGTTTGCAAAATCTAATAATCTAAAAGCTAGTGATATTATAAAAGAAATTAAAGTTAATAAAATTTATAAGCCAAATGAAGATAAAATAAATATTTTAAAAAAGCGTTATGAGATTTGGAAAAATATATATTCTGAAAATAAAAATTTAAATAAAAATATTTTATCAATTTAGCAAATCTTTAATTTCTTTTTTTAATTAAATTTTCTTTAAAAGTGTTTATTCTTTGACTAGAAAAATATTAGACTCTAAATTTATTTTATCTTTAAGTATTACTGTATTGCTCCATTGACCAGTACCAATTTTAAAATCATTTCTTGAAAATGATGCAATTGCTTTAACTTGAACAAAATCTTCAGAATAGTCTGATACTTTTAAATTAACTGGAATTATTTTACTTATTCCTTTTATTGTTAATTCTATATTGAGTAATATACTTTCTTCATTTTCATAACTAAATTTTTTAGTATCTAGAACACTAATTGGGTATTTATTTACATTAAAAAAAATATCACTCAGTATCAATTCTTTGTATTTATTATAATTTAAATCAATACTTTTAATATCAACTGAAAATATAGCTTTATTATTTAATCTATCTTCTTGATCAATTTCAACAAAACCATCAATTTTATTAAATTTACCACTAACATTTTTTGCAAAAAGTACAGGAACTTCAAACTTTATGTATGAAAGGTTTTTATCAATAACCCATCTTTCATTTGCATAAATTTGAGTACTAATAAAAAAAAATAATAGAATATAAATTTTATTAAGTATTTTTTTCAATATATTTTCTTGCAAGTTCATCTGCTTTTTCATTATAGATATCATTTGCGTGACCTTTTACCCAATTCCATTTGATATTATGATCAGATATGCATTTGTCTAATTCTATCCACTTATCTTTGTTTTTTACTGATTTTTTAGAAGATGTTTTCCATCCATTATTTTTCCAATTTAAAATCCAATCCTCTATACCGTTCTTAAGATATTTGCTATCAGTAAAAATTTCAAGATCTTTAGAAGATGAAAAATAATTTACTGCTTGTATTGCTGCTTCAAGCTCCATTCTATTATTTGTAGTATTTTTTTCACCTCCACATATAAATTTAGTCGAATTATCTTCATTTATTATTACTACACCCCAACCTCCAATTCCTGGGTTGCCAGAACAAGCACCATCTGTATAAATTTTAATCATCTTGCAATAAATTATTTTCTTTATGCCATTTCAAAATATTATAATACTCAAAAGGATCCTTCTTTACAACTATAGCATTATTGGGATGAAATATATAATCATGTAATCTTGTTACTAAGATTCTAACTGCTGCTGCTCTACATAAAATATTTAATGAATTAAGCTCTTCATTGTTTATTTTTCTTTTTGATAAATATCCGCTAATAAATGATTTAAATAAATTTTTATTTAATTTTTTTTCTTTTTTATCAAAGCACCAATCATTAATTATTATAGCTAAATCATATATAAAAAAATCAAAACATGAAAAATAAAAATCAATAATTCCAGATACATGATTATTTTTGAAAAAAACATTATCCTTAAACAAATCTGCATGGATAATTCCAGAGGGTAATTGATTTGGCCAATTTGTTTCAAGTAATATCATCTCATTTTCTAAATATTCAAAAATATTAATAAATTTTTCAATTTTTTTTGTTTTACATTTTTCAAAAATTTTTTTCCACTCATCTAACCCAAGACTATTTTTTCTTTTAATTTGAAAATTTGAGGATATTAAATGTAAGTCAGCAGTTACTTTACCAATTTTTTCACAATGATCTGGAGTAGGGTAGTATATTTTTTCTCCATCTAAAAAGGTTACAATTATAGCTTTTTTAGATTTAATTTCATTTATTGTATTTCCTTTGATATCATTTACAGGTCTTGGACATAAAAATTTATTATCATTTAGATAAAATTTTAAGTCAACAAAAAAAGGTAAATCTTTCTCATTAACTCTTTTTTCGAATATTGTTAAAATATATGGCATGTTATTACAAACAATTTTGAAATTTGAATTTTCTATTCCTTCAACAATTTCTTCAAAATAATTTAAAGTACCAATAGAATAATTCTGTAAAAATAATTCAATCTCTTTTTTACTTAATTTTGTATATACAGCCATTTTTTAAATTTAAATCTGTAATTTTTGTGGAACTTTAAAATAAGTATCTTCTTTTTGATAATTTGACTCATTAATTTTTAAATCAAAATATTTTTTTAAATTATCAAGTAATTTTTTTACCAGTATTTCAGGTGAAGATGCACTAGCAGTTATTCCTATATTATTTGAGTCATTAAATATATTCATATTTATTGAATCAACATCTTCAACTAGTATAGCTTTTTTTGATCCATAATTTTTTGCTACTTCTACTAATCTCAAAGAATTAGATGAATTGCTTGCACCAATTACTAAAAAATAATCACAACGATTAGCTATTTTTTTAACTGCCTCTTGTCTATTAGTAGTTGCATAACATATATCATTTTTTTTTGGTTCTAATACATTTTTAAAATGTGATTTTATTTCTCTTATTATATCTATAGTATCATCCACTGATAAGGTTGTTTGTGTTACATAAGCAATTTGATTTTCACGATCTATAGGAATTTTTATAACATCTTCTACGTTTTCAACTAAATAAATTTTCTTATCTACTTGACCCATTGTTCCTATAACTTCAGGATGATTTCTATGCCCAATTAAAATAACAGGTAAATTTTTTTTTGCAAAATGTTCAACTTCTTTATGTATCTTGCTAACAAGTGGACAAGTAGCATCATAATAGATGAGGTTCATTTCAAGAGCTTCAGATGGAACTGATTTTGGAACTCCATGAGCTGAAAAAATTACAGGTCTACTTTTATCTTTAATTTCATTTAACTCCTCAACAAATATTGCTCCTTCAGATTTTAAATTTTCAACTACAAATTTATTGTGAACAATTTCATGACGTACATATACTGGTTTTCCATACTTTCGTAATGCGCTTTTAACCATTTCAATTGCTCTATCAACACCCGCACAAAATCCTCTGGGACCTGCTAGGTAAATATTTAATTTTTTGCTCATATTTTTTTTCAGTATTGTAATTTATGATCTTTTTATAGTAATACAATAATTGTGAAAAAACTTTTATTATTTTTTATATTTATTTACATTTATGGATGCACAGATTTATTTACTCAAAATAAAGAAATTACTTATATTGAATGCCCAAAAGTGTTTTTTTCGTCAGAAAATAATGTTTATTCCAGTGGTAAAAACGAAAATTTTGACTTAGATCAATTCAATTATAAAGCTTCTCTCAACAATTATGGATTCGTTGATAATTGCTCCTCTGATTTAGAATATAATAAATATAATGTAGACTTATTAATTTTAGTTGAGCCATTAAATCCTAAAGATGAAAACATTAATATGCCAATTTTTGTTTTTTTATATAATTCAAATGATGAGTTAATAGACAAGCAATATTTTAGAGTTTCAAGTAATTTAAATTATGAAGATAAATCATATAAATTTATAACCACAGAAGTTATTAAAAAATTAAATATTTTAATAGAGGTAGAAGAAAAAGCTGAATATATGACAATTGGTTTTGTAAAAATAAAATATTAAAAATTAATTTTTTAAAACATTGTTTAATTCTTTAATCGACTCACCAATTAGTTTAGACTTTTTTTCTTGAGAAAGATTTTTATTTATTAGATCTATTGTTGCATCTATTGCAGCTGAAGTAATAAAATTTTTTATAGAAAAATTCATCTCTCTTACAAGTTGATCAATTTTATCTTCAGCTTGTAATTTACGTTTATTTATTTGCTCTGATAGTTTTTTCGATGATAAATCTTTTAATTCTAAAATCTTTTTTTCAGAATTAAATTTTAGTTCTCTAATTTCTTTTTCAACTTCTTCTTCTCTTTTTTTAAGTTCACTCAGCGTATTTTGTGCTTCATTTTTAATTTTCTCAGCTTCTTTAATTTTATTTTTTATTTCATTAATTTGATTATCTAAGCTTGATGTAAGAATTTTTCTTACAGGATTGAATATTGCACCAATAAACAAAAAGAAAGATACGGCTACCCAAAACTGTGGATCAGCAAACACTAATTTAAAGCTCCTTTAGACTTAATAGCATCTTTAATATCATTGTCTGATAAATTTAAATCTGAGACCTTAGAAAGGGCAAGTTTAGTTATATTTGCAATTTCATCATTTATTTTATTTAATTGATCATCTCTATTTTTTATTATTTCCAATTCAGACTCAGAAATTTTTTTTTCTAATTCACTATCAATAGACGATAATTGTAATGAAACATCCTCTTGCAATGAAAGAATTGTTTTTTTTATTTCATCATCAGTTTCTTGTTTAGCATTATTAATCTGTGTATTAATATTTTTTTCTATCTTCTGAGCCTGTGCTTGAAGCTCTTTGGCAGTCGATAAGTTTTCATTGATTTTATTTTGGCGCTTTTCTAAAACATTAGCTATTCTCGGAAGTGAAACTTTCCATAAAAAAATAAATAGAAATGAAAAAAAGACAGCTAACCAAAAGAGCTGTGAAATATAGAACTCTGGATTTAATTGTGGCATTAATTTTAAACTTGTAATTATCCAAATAAAATTACTAGTGCAATAACCAATGCAAATAGTGCAATTGCTTCAACAAGTGCGAAACCTAACATTGTCATTGTGAAAACTTCACCTCTTGCTGCCGGGTTACGTCCAACTGCTTGAATGAATGAAGAAAAGATATTACCAATTCCAATACCTGATCCAATTACACCGATAACGGCTAGTCCCGCTCCGATAACTTTTGCTGCTTCAATTTCCATAAGTCCTCCTATTTTAAATTAATGTAAATGATAAGCATCGTTAATATATAAACATGTAAGTATTGCAAACACATAAGCTTGCAAAAAAGCAATTAAAATTTCTAGACCAGTTAATGCAACAATAAATGTTAAAGGCAAGACGCCTGTAAAAAAGGGCATAGATACAACAAATCCAGCAAAAACTTTTAATAGTGTATGACCAGCAAGCATATTTGCAAAGAGTCTAACTGATAAACTAATTGGTCTAGATAGATAAGAAATAACTTCAATGGGAATTAATAATGGATGCATATAAAAAGGCACTCCAGGTATATAAAAGAATGTAAAAAATTTTATCCCATGATTTAAAAACCCAAGTATTGTAACGCCAATAAAAACTATTGCGGCTAAGGCAAAAGTAACAATTATGTGGCTAGTAAATGTAAACTGATAAGGTATCATACCAACCATATTTCCAATTAATACAAACATAAATAATGAAAATACAAATGGAAAATATTTTTTACCATTATCACCAACTGTATCAGATAGTAATTGTGCAATAAAGTTATATATCAGTTCTGAAATAAGCTGCATTCTTGATGGAATTATTGATCTTGTATTAACAGTTAATGTTAAAAATAGAGTGATTACTAAAACAGTAATTAACATTGCAAAAGAAGAATTAGTAAAAGAAATATTATAACCTCCAATCTCTAAATTAGAAATCGGATCTATCTCGAATTGTTTTAGTGGACTATCTTTTGCGGCCATAATAATAAATGAATAATTAAATTACCTTTGCTTTTCAATGCGACGCATTACACGATAAACGTTCAAAAATCCAGCTAATGCGCCAAAAATAAAAAAAATAATTAACCCCACAGGTTTAGTATTGAAGTAATTATCCACAATCAGACCGATTCCTACACCTACAAATAATGCCGCTATGATTTCAGTGCTTATTTTAAATCCAAAACCTGCCCCATTTTCCTTTTTATTTTTTTTAAAACCTTCCTTCTTATTTGTTAGACCATCAATTTTTTTATTTAGTTCTTCTAAGTTTTTATTTTTATAATTCATTATCAGTATCTTGTTCTTTTATTTCTATTGCTTTTTCTAAATCTACAGAAACTAATTGTGATACACCCTTCTCAGGCATTGTTACACCAAATAATCTATTTACTCTAGCCATAGTCATTCTATGATGTGTTATAACTAAAAATTTCGTTGAGGAAGTTTTTGCAATTTCTTCAACAAGAGAACAAAATCTATCAACGTTTGTATCATCCAAAGGAGCATCAACCTCATCCAGAACACAAATAGGAGCAGGATTGGATAAAAAAACTGCAAATAATAAAGACAAAGCTGTTAATGCCTGCTCTCCACCTGATAGTAAATTCAAATTTTGTAATTTTTTACCTGGAGGGCTTGCAAATATTTCTAATCCTGCTTGAAGCGGATCAGATTCATCAGTAAACTTCAAATAAGCTTTTCCACCCCCAAAGAGTCTTGTAAATAATCTTTGAAAATGTTCATTAACTATACCATAAGCTGCAAGCAATCTTTGTCTTCCTTCAGTATTTAATGAGTCAATTGCCTCTCTTAATTTTGAAATAGCACTTAATAAATCACTTTGATCTTTTTTAATTGTATTAACTTTTTCCTCTAATTCTTTTGCTTCTTGTTCAGCTAATAAATTTACACCACCTAATCTTTCTTGTTCTGCTATCAGTCTTTCCAATTTTTTTTCTAATTCTTCTAAATTACCTAGGCCTTTATTTAGATCTATTTCAGCTAAATTATACAAATTCTCCAGTTCAATATTTAATCTCTCTTTTACTTGAGTTGAGAGTAATTTTACTGCTTCATTTATTGTATTAATTTGGCCTTCCGTTCTTATTCTTTCTTCTCTAAGTTCATTTAATTTTATTTCTTCTAATTTTAATTTTTTATTTATTTCATTTGCACTTTGTTCAGTCTCACGAAGTTGATTTGCAATTTTTTCATAAATATTTTTGTTTTCATCAATCATTTTTTTTATTTTTAATTTTTGATTTGAGACATTATCGGGCACTGATTTAAGATTTGATAATTCTGATATTAACGATTTTTTTCTTGAATTAAGTTCTTCTATACGCTGGTTAGCCTTTTCAGAAATATCATTCCATTGTTTTTCTTCTGCACTAAGTTGTTTTATTCTTCTATTTTTTAATTGATCCAAAATTGCTCGAGTTGAATTATTTTGTTTTCCTTTTGCTACATATCCATCCCATCTCCAAATCTCACCTAATTTGCTAACAACAATTTGCCCTGGTTTTAAAGTTTTTTGAATATCTAAAATATTTTCTTTATTTTCAATCAAACCTATAAACTCAAGTTTTTTTTTCAAATTATCTGGAGCTTTAATTATTTTTGAAAATTTTGTGATTTCATCTGGAAAATCTGATTCTACAGCTTCTAATTTTCTCCAAAAACTAATTTGCTCCTCGTCAATGGAGGCGATTAATTCATCAGAGAATACTGCAGCAATGGCTTGCTCTAGACCATCTTCAAAATCTATATAATCAATAATTGGATTATTATTTTTTTTATTAGATGACTTATCATCACCAAATTGATCTTCTGGTTGTATAAACAAATCTCCTTGTTGTTTTAATAAAGCTGATTTTTCTTCCCTAACCCTTTCAAGATTTTGTTTTGCATCTTCATATAAAAATTTTTCTCTATCAATATCATTTTTAATTTGTTCAATTCTAACTTTTGTTTCATCAACTGCAATATTTGCTCTTTCAATTTCTTTTTCCTGATTCTCTAAATTAATTGTATATTTTTGAAGTTCTGCTGCAATCTTACTTTCTTCAACACGTAGATTCGGTAAAGTTTCTTGAGCTTTTTCATATTCTACATTTAATTGAGCAACTATATGAGTTTGATCATTAACAAAATTTGTTTCAGTCTCAATTTTTTTATTAGCATTTAATAATTTATCTTTTTCATCAATCCATTTTTTATAATACAAACGCGCTCTAGCTTTAGAAATATCTTTTTGAATATACTTATATCGTTCAGCTTGTTTAGATTGTTTTTTTAAAACTGTTAATTGTTCATCTTGTGCTTTGAGCACATCTTTAACTCGTTCCAAATTGTTTTCTGTTGCATTTAATCTTAGTTCAGCCTCGTGTCTTCTTGAATGTAATCCAGTTATACCTGCAGCTTCTTCAAGCAGCGTCCTTCTTTGCTCTGGTTTTGCAGATATAATTGAACCGACCCTGCCTTGGCTTACCATTGATGTTGATCGAGCCCCTGTTGCAGCATCAGCAAACAACAATTGCACATCTTTTAGTCTTACTTCTTTTCCATTTACCCTATATTCTGAACCCTCACCTCGCCATATTCTTCGAGTTACCTCAATAGCATCCGTTTCGTTAAAGATACTTGGAGCTTTTCTTAGTTTATTATCTAAATCTATCGTAACTTCAGCAATATCCCAAGCTGGTCTATCATCAGTTCCATTAAATATCACATCATCCAATTCACTTCCTCTCATCTGTTTTGGTGATAATTCCCCCATAACGAACCTGAATGCTTCAACAAGATTAGATTTTCCACAGCCATTTGGACCAACTATGCCTGTTAGTCCATTTTCTATCTCTATTTCTGTTGGCTCAACAAATGACTTAAATCCTTTGACTTTAAGCGTCCTAAAATTAATCATTAATTATTGTGATAATATTTTATCGATGATTTGTCTAAACTCTTTTATATTTTTATGCCCTGAAATTAGATTACCATTAATTATAAAACTAGGGGTTGATCTTATATCGAATTCTCTTTGTGCATTCATCACTCCTTCTAAAAGGTCATTTTCTAAATTTATATCACTTAAACATGCATCAAATTCATCTTTCTGCATCCCACCACTTTGCATGATTTTATATAGTTCTTCTCGAGTTTTTTTGTGTTCTCTGAAAACCCATTTTTTCTGCAGTTTATATAATGCATTTAAGTAATCATAACGCATTTCATCAGGTACGCATCTTACAACCATACTCCCTGCTAATGCAGGATAATTAAAGGGAAAATCACGAAAAACAAATCTAACTTTTCCAGTATCAATATATTCAGATTTCAATTTTTCAAGTGTATCATTATGAAAATCAGCACAATGACTACATGACATTGAAGCATATTCAATAATTGTGACTGGAGCATCAGCTTCACCAATATAAAAGTCTTCATCAGTTATATTTAATACTGAATGACCTCCAGCTTTTAAAATATTTGAAGATATCACACAAATAGAAAAAATATATATGAGGAATATTTTTTTAATCATTTTTATCTACTTTAGATATATTAAAACCTAAATCAATAAGAGAATTCTTTAAATCATCATTGTCCATTTGTTTAACTTTTGATTGAACAAGTTCTTTATCACAATTAGATAATTTATTATCTTTATAGGTTGTTGATGAATTATTTGAAGTTTGTAAATGCATATTTTGTGTAATTTTGATATCAATAATTGCTCTATAACCAAAATGACTATTTATTTTATCAATTATAGTATTTTTATAATATTGAAATTCTAAAGCTGCGGATGGAGAAACATTTACATGCAAGTAATTTTTATAAATATTTTTACCATATTCATTCTTATAATCCAAAATTTTTGATATATTTTTAGGTTCAGAATATTCAGCAAAATAAGCTCCAGCTATATTAGTCCATTTTGATTGTATTAAGAACTCAAGTCTACCAAACTTGCTTGTATATTTTCTATTAATTTTTCTTAATGCATGACCTATAATTTGTGGAATAAAAGTTCTCTTAGACTTGTTATTTTTTTGGTTCATATTAATAATTAATCTATAGTAGCTAATTATGAAATCAATATGTTAAACAAAGAAAATTATGTTAGATCATACTTTTTGAAGTGGTATGAACATAATAAAAGAGATTTACCTTGGCGTAAGTTAAATAAAAATAATCTTCCTGACCCATACTATGTTTTTGTTAGCGAATATATGCTGCAACAAACAACAGTGAGTACTGTTACCAAACGTTTTAATGAATTTATAAATAAATGGCCAACATTAGAAAAATTATCTAAAGCAAAGGAACCTGATATATTAAAGTTTTGGTCTGGATTAGGTTATTATTCAAGAGCAAGAAATTTATTAAAAGCAGCTAAAATTATTAAAACTAATTTCAATGCAAAAATTCCTAATGATTATAATGATTTAATAATATTACCTGGTATTGGAGATTACACAGCCAAAGCTATATTAGGAATTGCATTTAACCAATCTGTTATGCCACTTGATGCAAATATAGAAAGAATTATAGTTAGATTATATGCTATTAATAAGCCAATTATTAAAATTAAAAATAGACTTAAAGATTTAGCAAAAAATTTCAAAATAGAAAAATATTCATCCAATTTAATTCAGTCTTTTATGGATTATGGATCTGGAATTTGCCTTCCAAGAAATCCAAGATGTACAGATTGCGGTATAAATAAATTTTGCTTATCTTATAAAAAGAATCTACAACAAGAAATTCCAGTAAAATTAAAAAAGAAAAATAATAAACCTATAAAATATACTCGTGCTTACGTAATAGTTAACGAAAATAATGAAATTCTTGTTCGAAATAGACCTAGCAAAGGTATGTTAGCGTCGATGCTTGAGGTGCCTAATGATAGCTGGGTCAAAGACAAAAATTTGTTAACTTCTGATGATATAGTTAAAAAATTTAAAGCTAGATTAAAACTTAAAGGTTCATTTGAATATTCATTTAGTCACTTTAATTTAGAAACTGATATTTTTTATGGAAAGATCAAGAAAGCACAATTATCAAATGCACATTGGATTAAAAAATCAACTTATTTTAAATCTGGATTACCAACTGTAATGAAAAAAATAGTTGAAATTGCAGTGTAACTTATTCAAAATATTTTTTTGCATTTAAAAAAATTTTATATCCATCTCCATATTTTTTTGAAATATTATTTTGCCAATTAGGAGCATGATAATGATAAAATGCTCTTTCAGGATGAGGCATCATTGCAAGAACATTACCATTTTGATTAGTTAAGGCAGCTATATCATCTTGAGAGCCATTAGGATTAAATGGAAATTTACCTTTTGCTAATTTTTTATCTTGATCAATGTATTGTAAGCCAATAAAATTTTTAACTTTGATACTTTTAAGTATATTTATAGGTATCATGAATTGGCCTTCTTGATGGGCAACAGGTAAGCTTAAAGTGCTAATATTTTTAAGCCATGGTGATTTATTATTAGCCACTCTTAAATCTACCCATCTACATTCATAGCTTCCAGATTTATTTTCAATCATAGCTACTTCAGGATTATTTTTATTTATACTAGGAGCTAAGCCAAGATTAATCAATATTTGGCATCCATTACAAATTCCTATTGTTAATTTATCTTTTGATGAAAACTCTAGTAACTGATCATATAGATTAGTCATAATTTTTTTAGCCATTGCATTTCCTGAGCCTGTATCATCACCATATGAAAAACCACCAGGTATAGCGAACACTTGATAGTTATTAAGTTGTTTAGGATTTTGTATCAGATCATTAATATGAACAATTTTCCCTTTAAACCCAACTACTTCAAAGGCATGTAGTGTTTCATTTTCACAATTAATACCATAACCTGACAAGACTAATACGTTCATAACCCTTTAATATTTTGTTTGTATGACTTAGCA
>PAHI01000008.1 GCA_002705575.1 Fidelibacterota bacterium
TTACTCAGGAATTAATAATCATTTTTATACTTATGGAGTAATGAAATTACTAAATGAATTCATGGCTGAAAAATATATAAAAAAACATGGTTGTAGTATTGCTTATACCAGACCTTCAGTTGTCTTTGGATATGGAAGGCAAAATACCGCCATAAATTGGGCAGAAGATTTTGCTGCTAAACCTGCTTTGGGGCAGGCTGCATATTTACCTTTTTCAAAAAAAAATAGAGACAATTGGATATATGTAGATGATTGTGCAGAACAACTTGTTCGATTAGCATTAAAAGAAACATTAAATTTTTCTTGTTTTAATACTGGAGCTGAAACTTTAGATGGTAATAAATTAGTTGCTGCGGTAAAAAAAAATATTCCTAATGCAGAAATTTATTTTGATGAAAATGTAAAATCCACACCTTTAATAGATGATCAAAATGATGAAAGAATAAGAAAGGAAATAGATTTTAATCCACGATCTTTTGAAGAAGGAGTTAAATGCTTAATAGAAGATGTACGAGAAAGTAATTAAAATATGAGCTACCTAACAACAGTTACTGGAAGTTATCCAAGAAAAGAGGTTCAAAAAGATACACTTCGAAAACCAAGTGTTTCAGAAGAAGATTCTTTTGAAATGATTAAGTGGGCTGTTAAGGAACAGTCGGATTTAGGATTGGATATTATTACAGATGGTGAAGGGTATCGTGAAAATATGTATTGGTTTTACCAATTGAGATTAGATGGTGTAGACGCAATGAATAAAAAGCGTAAAGACTTTACGCTAGGTGGATCAATTGAAGGTGTGGATTTAAATAAAACACATGGAACAAAAGGTTTTGGAATTGAATGTGCTGTAATAAAAGATGAAATAAAAAATTTAAAAACAGGCCTAGCAAAAAAATGGCGTGTTGCAAGGGACAATACACCTTCAAATATTAGAGTTAAACAAACTATAACAGGTCCTCATATGTTAGCTAGATTTAGCGTAAATGAAAGAAGTGATCTTTATCCTGATGATATTGCGTTAACTAGAGCCTATGCTTCAGTCTTAACTAAAGAGTTAGAAGAAATTGTGAATGAAGGTTGTGATTATGTACAATTTGATGAACCTGTTTGGACAGAAAATGTTAGTGAAACTCTATGGGCAGCTAAAATATTAAATGAAATAATTGAAAATTTTCCTAATGTAGATTTTAATCTTCATGTTTGTGGAGGTAACGCACATAGAAAAAGAGGTTTTTTTGGGAAATATACAGATATGATTGAAGCGTTCAAAATTCTTAAGGTAAACGAAATTCATTTAGAACACTGCAGTCTTCATTACACAATGTTGGATGTTTTTAAAAACTGGAATTTTGATGGAAGAATATCATTGGGAGTTATTGATCAGCGCATTGATAATACTGAAACAGAGGAAGATATCATTAATGCTATAAAACCTGCCTTAGAATATTTTCCAAAAGAAAAAATCTTACTTACAAGTGAATGTGGCTTTGGTCATGTACCAATAGATATTGTTAGAAATAAAATCAAAATTCTCGTTTCCACTGCAAAAAAATTATAATTATGAAAATATATTTAAGTTTTGTATTTATTTTTTTTCTTTTACTGTCAAATTATGTCTATTCCAATGAAATAAAAAATTATAATTGTAATATTAATTTAAGCACAAGTATAAAAAATCTATCCCCTCTTGAAATGTCCGCACCTAAAAAAATAAAAATTATTTATAATTTTAAAACAAATAATTTAATTGATTATATTTGGAATAACAAAAGTGTTGTTGATGATTTTGAAATAGTTTCAAAAACTACTAATATACCAATTATTGAAATAGGACGAAAAGGCTATGAAAAAACTTTATTAGATAAGGATATAAGAAATGGTATATATTTTAGATTAGATTTTAAAAATCTAAAGGCCAACTTAAAAAAACAATTTATAAGACCAGTAAATTATAATTGCTTATAAATTTTCTTTAAATTTTTTTAATCTTTATAGAAGATTTGATTTCATCTCTAAAAATTGATTTAAAAAATGATTTGAATTCCTTAGGAGTTTCATAAAAAACTTGACATTGATTGCCTTCAAAAAAAGGCTCTAGTGCTGTAACATTAAATGCCCAAACATTTAAGTTTTCTCTAAAAATATTAAAGCCATAATTTATCATACTATTCTCATCTAACCCTATGATATAAATTATTTCTTTAGTTTTATTATATTTTAAAATATTGTCAGTAAGCACATCTACTGTGTCTGAATTCTTAATCAATATTTGAACAGATTCATCATCAATAAATTTAAAACCATACATAGATTTAAAGTTATTATTTTTTTCCTCACAAACTATTGCTTGATTAACTAATTTAGAAGAATCGTGTGAAAATAAAACACTTGGAATAAATAAAACTAAAATAAATAATAATTTTTTCATTTTAAATTTAATATTAAAGTTATATTTCTTCTAATTCAATTTCAGTATTAAGCTCAGCTCCAAAACCTGGTAAATCTGTTAATGTTACTTCACCATTTATTGGAACAGGTTCATTTGTAAACATTTTACCAAATATAGGAACTACTTCAGTAGCTTTAGGGTGTAAGTTTATAAATTCATTAAAAGGAGTTAAAGTAGAAGATATACCAAAGTTGTATGCATAAACACCACTACAATGAGGAATAACTATCATATCATAGGCAGACGCCATAGCAGCAATTCTAAGTGTTTCAGTCATACCACAAAGAGTTAGATCTGGTTGAAGAATATCAACTGATCTATCTCTAATAATATTTCTAAAACCGTAACGAGAATTAGTATGTTCACCAGTAGCCCATTTTTGCCAAGGACATGCTTCTTTAATTAACTTGTGACTTTCGAGATCATGTGGAGGAAGAGCTTCTTCAATCCAGAATAAATTTGCCTCTCTTACAGCATTAGCTAAATCAATTGCATAAGGAACATCTAGTGACATATAACAGTCAACCATCAATCTATAATCGGGCCCAACTTGTTTTCTTGTTTCCATAATATATTCTTGATTTTTCTTCAGGCCTTTAATTCCATCTCCTGGTCCATACGGTAAAGGGATTTTTGATCCAACATGTCCCCAATCTTGTGCAAGTTTAGCTTCAGGCCCTGTAACATAAGTTTGAAGCTTATCTCTAACCTTCCCTCCAATCATTTTATAAACTGGCTCTTGTCTGACTTTGCCAATTAAATCCCATAAAGCCAAATCGATTCCAGCAATTGTATTTATGACAACACCGTTTTGTCCGGAATAAGGAATTGCAGCTCTGTACATCTGGTCATAAAGAAGATTTAAATCTCTAGCATCAGCACCAATTAGGAAACGATTTAAATGATTTTTTATTATCCAACTTGCAACATAACCACCATAGGCAGTTGCATAACCTTGTTGACCACCTTCGGTTGTAATTTCAATAAATATACCTTTCAATACATCCATACCCCATGAGGATCTTGAATCTTGGAATGTATTGTAGATTGACATTGGATTTGCGATAATAGTATCATTAATCCAGTGACCTGCAGCGTGATCGGTATAGTCAGCCCCAGCACTTTGAGTTTTGACAATAGAAACTTTAATTTCTGATATTTGATAACGTTTATCCATTTTTTTTTTATCTTCATACATAAATAACCAAAAATCAATAAATATTATTGGAAAGTTTTAAAATTAAGTATGTTTATTTTTTTTTAAGTGTGCTTTAATGTTTTTATATTGGAGGAATTTATGATTAAAAATATTTTTAAGTTTTCTCTAGCACTTTTAGTTAGTGCCTTTGTGTCAATTAGTGCAAAGGCAGAGACTGTAATTACTGTTGTAGATTGGCAGTCTGGTGTTGGGGGAATTACTAATGCATATGCTGACTTTATAAAAGAATTTGAAGCAGCTAATCCAGGAGTCAAAGTGGAATATACTCAATATACAGTTTCCACATATAATGAATTCTTAAAACCTGCACTATCATCCGGTCAAGGTCCAGATGTTTTTGCTGTGTATCCTGGTCCCGATCTTGATGAAGTTATGAACGCTGGACATTTAATAAATATTACTGAAGAAGCAGATTCTGAATGGAAAGGTTGGTTAGGTAACAACATTAATATTCCTGAACTAAGTAGAAACGGAAATTTATATTTAGCACCCCAAGATGCATTTACAGAAGAAATCTGGGTATATAATGATATGATTCAAGATCTTGGATTTGAATTACCTGCGTTTGGAGACTCATATACAGTTGATGAGTGGGTTGCAATCGGTAACGCTGCTAAAGAAAAAGGGCTTGATGGTTTAATGTTTGGTCCAGTTGAAGCTTGGTGTGTTTTCGATGGTTTTGCTAACTTTGTAAACCAAGGTAATGATAATTACCCTGAAGATTCTCTTGGTATGGCTCTTGATGGAAAAATATCTTGGGATCAACCAATGTTTAGAGATGCTTTAAATGCTTATAAAACTCTTAACGATAATGGAGTTTGGAGAAAAGATTCTTTAAGTATGGATTACCAAGTTCAGGCTTGGGGGAAATGGTTAGATAGAGAAGGTGTAGGAATTTATTGTAATGGTGACTGGTTTATTTCTTCTGCTCCAGCAGATTATAATACTCCTGATAGCTTAGGTATTACAATGATGTCTTATCCAAAATTATCTAAAGATTCTCCCATGACTTACAATAAAGCAACAGGAACTAATCTTGGTATTAATGCTAATTCTCCAAATAAAGATTTAGCAATGGAGTTTGTAAAACTTACAAATAGCCCAAAAGCTTCTATGACTTTTGCTAGTTATGGTCAAATTCCAGCTAACCTTGCACAAGTTGATATGGGTGCTTTGGCTGCATCACCTAATTTATTATTTAATGATGGTATTAAAATGTTAGCTACAGATGGAAGAAATACTAATATTTATTATTCACAAGCGGAGCCAATGAAACATTTATATGATGGCATAATGGAAATGTTTTTAGGTGTAACTTCTGTTGATGATATTGTAGAAAAAATGAATGATGTCACTGGTTATAGTGGCTAATATTATACATAGATTAGGGGTTAAAAACCCCTAATCTTTTTTAAATGCTTTATAAAACTTTCCATTTTAAGACATTATTATATTTACTGCCTGCAGTATTTATATTCTTAACATTCAATGTAATTCCTGGTTTAACCTCCTTAATACTTAGCTTTTTTGATTTTAGTGGTTTTGAAACAAATTTATTTCGTAAATTTGTAGGTATTGATAATTTTATTAAAATTTATGAAGATAAATATTTTTGGATAGCCCTAAAGAACACCTTTTTATTTGTTTTTGGAGCTGTTTTTATTCAAACAGGAATTGCATTAATTTTATCTATATTTATTTTTTTTGGTAATTTCAAATTTTCTGTTCTAGTGCGTTCAATAATATTTTTTCCATGTGTTTTAGCTCCAGTTTCTGTTGGTTTGGTCTGGAAAAAAATTTTAGAACAGGATGGAGTTTTAAACTCAATTTTGGGTTTAGATTATTCTTGGTTGTCATCTGTAAGTCTTGTCATGTGGTTAATTATTATGGTTAATACATGGCAATGGATTGGATATAACTTAGTTATTTACTATGCAGGACTTCAAAGTATGAATATTGAATTACTTGAAGCTTCTGATATTGATGGTGCAAATTGGGCACAAAAAATTTTTTCAATAGTTATACCTTTACTTTGGCCTACTACGATTTTGAATATGATATTGAATTTAATTGGAGGATTTCGAGCATTTGATATAGTTTATGTTTTAACAAGAGGAGGGCCCGCACACTACTCAGAAGTTTTAGCTTCTTACCTATACTATTATTCGTTTTCAGCGGGTGGTCCAAATAAAATGGGGGTAGGAGCTTCTGTAGCATTTGTAATTTTTGGTTGTATTTTAACTATAGCTGTAGCAAGAATAATTATTACCAGGAGAACAGGTAAAGAAAAATAAACTATGGAAACAAATAAAATAAATAATTATGGTGCTAGTTTTAAAACAAGCCCAGTTTTTTATATAATAACTAGGGTTGTTGTTTTATTTTTTATAATAATAATTATTTTTCCTCTTCTTTACACCTTTTCTCTTTCTGTTAGGTCTCCAGAAACAGTTTATAGTGCAAGATATTTTTTAATACCTTACGAATTTTCATTTGCAAATTACATTGATGCTTTTGTAAATGCTGAGCAAAAATTAAAGGTTTCTTTTCCTAGAATGTTTTTAAATAGTGCTGTTGTTACTTCACTTTCGGTGACTTTAATAATTTCAATGTCAATATTTGCTGCATTTGCATTTAGTCATCTTCATTTTCCATTAAAAGAAAGTTTATACAATGTAATGATTGCTAGTGTTGCAATGCCAGCGCAAGTTTTACTCATTCCACTTTTTTATATTTTAATTTATCTGGGGATAATAAATACATACCAAGCTGTTATACTTGCTTATGCTGGGTTTTTAATTCCTATAGGAATTCTAATTCTTAGAATGTTTTATGAACAAATCCCTTATGAATTGACTGAAGCTGGTACTGTAGATGGTGCATCTGATTTTCAATTATTAATGAGAGTTCTTTTACCGCTTGCTAAACCAGCAATTGCTACGTGTGTAATTTTATTATTTTTAGATACTTGGAATGAATTCATATATGCAATGATTTTTATGCAAGATCCAACAATACATACTGTTCCAGTTGGTTTAGCAAAAATAGGCACTAGTAGATATCAGGTAAATATCGGAACATATAGTGCATCAGTCATGATTACAATAATTCCAGTTATGATTATTTTTGCAGTTTTTCAGAGATGGTTTATTGCTGGAATGACAATGGGTGCTTTAAAGCATTAAACTTTATATATTCTCTCTGCATTAGAACTTGCAATTTTTTTTGCCTCATCTTCAGATAGTTGACCTAAAATTTGATTAGTAACTTTAATCCACTCTTGAATACCTTTTGCAGCATTAACAACTGGGTAATCACTTCCCCAGACCATCCTATCTGGACCAAAACATTCCAAAGCATGATCAACGTATGGCTTTATTGTATCATATGAAGATGTACCAGGAGCACAATAAGCCATTAAACCAGATAACTTACAAGTCACATTAGGCATTTCAGATAGAGATTTTAAATCTTTTCCCCATTCATCAATTTCTCCAGAAGCGATAGGTGGAACTCCACAATGATTTAAAACTAGATCCATTTGATCACATTCTTTTACAAGTTCGGCAGCAATTTTTAATTGTGTTGGTAAATAACAAATATCAAATGGCTTCCCTGCAGCCCCTATTTTTTTCACATTATCTCTTACTGTAGATTTTTGTGATAATTCATCAGGCATGGTATGAAAGATTCTTCTGTAACCAGAAACATTCATTGCAGTAGTTTTTTCCAACCATTCATCAAAACCACTTTCATCTTCTGGTCTTATTGAAACAATTAAACCCTTCATATTGCTATCAGGCTGATCCATTATAGATTTGATAAAATTAGCTTCTTTTTTATAATCGGAATCATCTACTCCTGTTTCCATGAATAATGTTCCTTTGATGTCAAAACCTTTTGTTAATTCTTTATAATTTTCTAAAGTAAAATCTCCCTTATCAATAGGTGGAAAATTGTCTGCCCAACTATACCCTAATTCATCGCGGTACATTAAATGTTGGTGTGTATCAATGAGATCCATAATGATTAATTATCATAATATTTTTGATATTAAACTATTATTTATTAATACATATTTAAATAATTAAATTATAATTTAAAACAAAGAAATGAATGTTTTCCTAACTGGTGGAGCTGGATATATCGGCAGTCATGCTGCACTTTCATTGTTAGACTCAGGTCATGACGTTCATATTATTGATAATTTATCAACAGGTAATGAAACTCTAATTCCTAAAGATGCAGAATTTACAAATTGCAATATAAATGATGAAGGTGTTATTTCTGATCTTATACAATCAAATAAATTTGATTTACTTATGCATTTTGCAGGTTTTATTCAAGTTGAAGAGTCAGTGCAGATGCCTGAAAAGTATTTTAAAAATAATACTGATGATGCTATTAAGCTTTTTAATACATGTAAAAAAAATGGTTTAAACAAAATAGTATTTTCTTCAACTGCAGCAGCTTACGGATCAGTAAGTGGTAATAAAATAATAGATGAAAATACAAATTTAAACCCTCAAAATCCTTATGCAGAGTCAAAAATTAAGACTGAAAAATTTTTACTAGACAATAAAGATGATTTTAAATTTGTTATATTGAGATATTTTAATGTTGCTGGTGCAGATAAAAATTTAAGATCAGGACAAATATCTAAAAAATCTACTCATCTAATCAAAATATTATCTGAGGTTGCTGTTGGTAAAAGAGACCATATTGAAATATTTGGGAATAATTATGATACTCCAGATGGCACAGCTATAAGAGATTATATTCATGTTTCTGATCTTGCTGATTTACATCTTGAGGTAGCAAAATATCTTTTAGAACAATTAGAGTCTAATTTGTTTAATTGTGGATATGGAAATGGCTTTAGTGTTTTAGATGTTATCAATACTACTAACAATATTTATCAAAATAAGATTAAATATAAATTTTCAGATAGAAGAGCTGGAGATGTAGAAAAATTAATTGCTGAAAATTCAAAAATATTAAAATATATTAAATGGAAACCAAAGTATAATGATCTAAAAGAAATTATTACTTCATCAATTAGATGGGAAGAAAAGATTAATGCGTCAAATACATAAAAGAACTTTTATTAGAAATGATGATAAAAGACTTTTACTTTATGGCTATAATGAACATAAGGAGCCTGCCAGTCAACAACTTGACATAAGTGAAATTCCAAAGCCACATATGCGATGGAATCCCTCTAGAGTAGAATGGGTTACCTACTCATCAGGAAGAAAAGATAGAACTTCTTTTCCTCCAAAAAAATATTGCCCACTATGTCCTGGAGCAAACTTAAATTATCCAACTGAAATACCTTTTTCAAACTTTGAAGTTGCAGTTTTCCCAAATCGATGGGCAAGTTTCAACTCATTGGGAGAAGATATATCCATAGAAAAAATTTTGACCAAACCTTCAAAAGGTGAATGTGAAGTTGTAGTATATTCTCAAGAACATCTTGATACTATTTCTGAAATGCCTTTAGAGAGAATAGAATTACTAACTAAAGTATGGATAGATAGATATAAAGAATTAAAAAAAAATCCTGATATTAAATATGTGCTCCCTTTTGAAAATAGAGGGGAAGAATGTGGTGTTACTCTTCATCATCCACATGGTCAAATTTATGCGTATCCATTTATTCCACCAGTAATAGATAAAGAGATTAAAGCCTTTAAAAAAGAAAACTTTTTAATTCAAATTATGGATGAACTAGAAGAAAAATATTATGTATATCAAAATGAAAGTTTTGTTGCTGCAGTCCCACCGTTTGCAAGGTATGCTTATGAAGTATGGATAATTCCAAAAGATCAAATTGAAGGTCCATGGAAATTTAATGATAGTCAGATTGAAGATTTTGCAAAATGTATTAAAAAGGTTGTAAAAGGATATGATACTTTTTTAAATAAAAGATGTCCTTATATAATGGGCTTACATGCATCACCTGAAATAAATGATAATAATTTTCATTTTCACGTTGAGTTTTATCCTCCTTTAAGACATGGTGACAAACCAAAAGTTTTGGCTGGCTCAGAGTCAATGGCTGGTGTTTTTATAATGGATGTATTACCTGAAGATTCTGCCAAATTGCTTAGAAAACATATGCTATGAAGACAATTAAAGAAAAAATAAATTACTACAAAGAGAGTCTCGATTTATTTGATGATGGAATGGGTAAATATAAGTTTTTAATTGACCAAGCAAAAAATGCAAAACATTTTCCTGAAGAATATAGAAATGACTCATTTAAAGTATCTGGTTGTCAGGCACAAGTTTGGTTAGTTCCAAAGTTTAATGAAAATATACTTTCATTTTACTACGACTCTGATGCTTTTATTTCAAAAGGAATGATAACAATTTTATGTGATATTTATGGAGATAGAAAACCAGATGAAATAAAAAACTCTAGTTTTGAACTTTTAAATAATTTAGAATTAGAAACACTTTTAACTCCTGGTAGAAGGAATGGAGTTTATTCTATGTTAGAAAAAATAAAAGAGTACGCCAATTCTTATTCGAAAAATAAAAAATAAAAATATTTAAATTCGCAACTTATTAAGAATTCGATAAATTAAAAATTTAATTCTATTTTTACTTATAAATATTTGTCCTTCCTTTTCGGAAGTTTCAATAATTTCTAATTGGTCAGAATTTTCACCTAATTTATCAATTTCTAACATTATAGTTGTCTCTGCACCACCAGCTGTAGAAAAAAAAAGTTCTTTAGGAAGATATCTATAATTTTGACCACCCAAAATCATATAAGATTTATTAATAAAAATTTTTTTTACAAATGAATTTTTTTTAAATATTTCAATTAACTCTTCAATATTTATTACAATGTAAGGCATCCAAAATTTATCATAATGCATTTGGCAAGAAAAATCGCTATCATACTCAGTTTCACCATTGTCCCTTGTGCGCAATCTTACAATTACATAATTCTTAGAAAGATTAATAAGCTTTTCAATAAATTTAATAGGATTTACCTGATGAAG
This sequence comes from Fidelibacterota bacterium, assembly GCA_002705575.1. Next base: position 10,685 of record PAHI01000008.1, read on the forward strand.
TATAGTGTCTCGACTATAAACTATATCAAATTTACCCCTATTCTTTAAATCTAGATTTTCATTTTCTAAAAGTTCAAAATTCTTAATACCAAATTTTGATTGTGCAAATTCAATTGCAGATTTTGATAAATCAACTCCATAATAATTTTTCTTTCTAAACTTAGATATATTTTTTAAAATATATCTCAAAAGATATCCGGATGCACAACCAACATCTAAAACTGAAAAGTTGTTATTTTTATTTAATAATTTCAATATTATTCTATTTTCAAAAAATGAGCCAAAAGTATAATTAAAGAAAGAATTAGAATAATTATTCCAAGGATTAAATTGATCAAGATGTTTTTTTGTATTCCATCCATTAAAATATTTATTCTGAGACATATGTGTTTTTACATTATAATATAATTTTTTAGAAACTTTAATTATTAAAAAAATCTATGTATTCTTTGAATTGAGAGAGGTATAACCTTCAAAAATAATACTAAACTAAAAATTTGTTTAAAATGAAAATATTATTATTGGGTATTTTATTAATTTGTCTTAATGGATTTACTGGATCTACTTTTGATACAATTACAAAGTTTTTAAGTCTTAATAATTATATTTGGTATCATTATTATTCAATAGGTTTAACAATATCACTTATTACTCTACTAATTTATCTAAAATTTCAAGGAGGTATTAAAAAACATATTATTTTAGAAAAAAAACAATATTATTTTTTACCATTAATAAGAGGTTTGCACTTTACTTTCATTACACCGACAATATTTTATTCTCTAAAATATATTCCTATAAATATTTTTACGACATTATTAATGACAACACCCTTTTTTCTTTTAATTTTTGCAAAATTTATTTTGAATGAAAAACTTAATATTATAAGCTGGATCTCTATCCTTATAGGTTTTATTGGAGTTATTATAGTTTTGAAGCCTACTAATGCAATTATTAACATTTATTTATTTCTTGTATTATTGGTTGCTTTAACTAATGCTTTAAGTTTCACATTGGTGAGTAAATACTCATATATGGCCACAAGTTATGGATTTACTTTTTACGGATTTCTCCCTCCTACTATTATTTCATTTATATTTTTTTTTACAGACCCAATGATTCCCTCACAAAAAGAATTTTTATTTTTTGCAAGCTCAGGAATAACAGTAATGATTTCTGCTTGGGCATTAACCAAAGCTTACCATATTGCAGGTAAATATAGCAGTATAATAAGTCCTTTTCTTTTTTTACAAATATTATGGGGTGCTTTATATGGTATTATTTTCTTTTCTGAAAAAATTAGTTTTTTATCTTTTATAGGAATATTTGTAATAATAACCTCTGGTTCAATTGCCATTTATAATAGGAATAAATAGAATAAATTAATATTCTGGTTTAACAGTGATTAATTTTTCATCAATCCACGAAGTTATTCCTTTTTTTGCGTTATAAATAACATTATCAAATTTTTTTATTTCCATCATTTTAGCAATAATCGCAGTTCTTCTTCCTGTTCTGCAAATTAAAATTATTGGTTTACCTTCATCTATTTCTAAACGTAATTTTTCATACCATTCATCATAATTATAATTTCCTTCTTTATCAAAA
>PAHI01000055.1 GCA_002705575.1 Fidelibacterota bacterium
AATATTTTTTTCTATTATTTCTATTTCAGAATTTTCACTAGCTAATTCGAAAAGAGCGAGTGCATACCTTTCAGAGGTTTCGGTAGAAAAAGATTTATTCGAGCTCACTATTTATCCTATACACGATTTTTGTTAAGATTAGATTGGATTTCGTATCATATGAGATTATCTCCTTCAAGACACTATAGTCACTCTTAAGTAAAATTTATTGGATCAACATCAACTGTAAGTTTAATTTTTGATGAAATCTTCATTTTATCTAAAATTTTAGAGAGTTTTTTTTGAATAAATATCTCATTTTTTGATCTTAAGAGCAGTCTAGTTCTGTACTTGTTTTTTAATCTAAATATTGGAGAATCTACAGGACCCAGAACTTCTAAATCTTCAATTCTTTGTATTTTTTGCTTTATTTCAGTAGCCCCTTTTAAACTTAATTCTCTTGTTGATGAAGATATAACTATAGCAATTAATCTTTGGTAAGGTGGTAAATTATTTTGCTTTCTTATAACTAGTTCATTTTCTAGAAATTTTTCAGGATCCTTTTGTATTAATTCTTTTAAAGTTTGGTGCGATGGCGTTACCGTTTGATAAATTATTATTGATTTAGATGAAAACCTTCCTGCTCTTCCACTAAGTTGATTGTAAAGTTGAATATTTTTTTCAGTTGTTCTTAGATCATATCCCTTACCTGAAAAATCTGCATCAACAACAACTATGCAATTTAATTTTGGAAAATTGAAACCTTTAGAAATCATCTGTGTTCCAACTAAAATATCGATTTTATTACTGTTTATTTTATCAAAAATATTTTTACTTTCTTTTTTTTTAGCAAGATAATCACTTGAAAATATTTCTATTTTTTTTTGTGGAAATTTTTCTTTTAACTCCTCATAAATTTTTTCTACTCCAGGACCATACATTCTGAAATCGCAATTACCTTTCTCCTTTGAGCATTTTTTATCTATAATTTTCTTTTGACCACAATGATGACATATCAATTTATTAATAGATTTATGATAAGTTAAATATATTGAACAATTTGAACAAGAATGTTTATACCCACATTCTTTACAAATTAAGAATGGTGCATAACCTCTTCTATTTAAAAAAAATAAAATTTGTTCATTCTTATTTAGATATTGATTAACAATGTCTACTGTTTCATTAGTAATATAGGAATTTTTATATTTCCTAAAATTCAAATTTATTATCTTAGTATCGGGAAGTGGAAAATTTTCAAATCTTTTAAAAATTTTTGTATGGTTATATTTTTTATTTTTAATATGATTAAAAGTTTCTAAAGATGGTATAGATGTTACCAAAATAATTGGAACTGACTCTATTGAAGCTCTTGTGATTGCCATATCCCTAGCATTATAAGTTAATCCTTCATCTTGTTTATAAGAAGGATCATGTTCTTCATCTACTATTATTAGACCAAGATTTTTAAAAGGTAGAAATAATGATGATCTTGCTCCTATTACAAGATTTACTTCATTTTTGAGAATACCTTGCCAAATCTTTCTTTTGTTTTTAGGTGTTATTTTTGAATGCCAGATTGCAGGTTTGATTCCAAAAAATTCAGAAAACCTCTCCTCAAATTGATTTGTTAAAAAAATTTCAGGTAATAAAACTAGAACTTGTTTTTGTTTACTTAAAACTTGTTTGATGCGTTCAAAATAAACAAGGGTTTTACCCGATCCAGTAACACCTTGTAAAACAGACACATTATATTTTTCTCCAAATGATTTTAAATCTTTCAATGCTGTTTTCTGTTCTTTATTTAAGAAATAATTTTTTTTTCTACTTTTGTCATGAATAAAATTCCCATTTTCAATCTTTGTAAGATTTTCAATATTCCCCAAACACATTTTTAAAACCATTCCTTTAGGCACCATATTGTATAATGAAAACCAATCAATAAATTGAATTAGTTTTTTACTAATTGAAAAATTTAAAATTTTACTGTTAACATTTTTTATTTTTATTTTTTTATCTGTAGTCTGAATCTCATTCCATACAACTCCAATCTCTTTTCTTGAGCCAAAAGGAACTTCTATAAAGTCACCAGGTTTAAGTTTTTTTTGCAGTGTATTATTATAAGTAAGTGGATAGTTAAAAATTTTTGGTAATAACACTGGAACTTTCATGGTCAGATTTTAATTAATATTATATCAATTAAAAATGAATTGATCTTTTATCAACAGCCAACGCTGCTTCTTTAATAGCTTCGGTATGTGTAGGATGGGCATGACAAGTTCTAGCTATATCTTCAGCACTGGCTCCAAACTCCATAGCTAAAGCCATTTCTGCAATCATGTCACCGCAATGGGGTCCTATTATATGAACCCCTAAAACTCTATCAGTCTTTGAGTCGGCAAGTACTTTTACAAATCCGTCAGTTTCATTATTTACTTTTGCTCTTGAGTTGGCAAGAAATGGAAATTTGCCAACTTTGTAGTTTATGTTCAATTTTTTTAACTGCTCCTCAGTCTTTCCAACCGTTGCAACCTCCGGAGACGTATATATTACACCTGGTATAACATCGTAATTAACATGGCCAGCTTGACCAGCTAATATTTCTGCTACTGCTATACCTTCTTCTTCAGCTTTGTGGGCTAACATTGGACCTTTTATTACATCTCCTATTGCATAAATATTTTCTATAGATGTTTGTAGTTTGTTATTTACTTCTATTCTACCTTTGTTGTCACTTTTTATTCCAACTTTTTTTAGATTTAATCCTTCAGTGTATGGTTTTCTTCCAACTGAGACTAAAACTTTGTCACAACTCACATTTTCATTTTCTGATGTCTTGTTGTTTGTATAATTAATGACAATTTTATTTTTAACGATTTTTACAGAATTTACTTTATTATTAAGTTTAAAGTTAATGCCTTGTTTTTTAAGAATTTTTTGAAATTCATTAGAAATTTCTGTATCCATTCCAGGGGTTATGTGATCTAAATATTCTAAAACAGTCACTTTAGAACCAAGCCTTGACCAAACAGAGCCCATCTCTAAACCGATATAACCTCCGCCTATTACTATTAATTCTTTTGGAACTTCTGAAAGTGATAAAGCTCCTGTGGAAGAAACTATATTCTTTTCATCTATTTTCAATCCAGGTAATGAGGTTGCTTGAGACCCAGTTGCTATTACAATATTTTTTGACTTATAGGTTGTTTTTTTTTCTCCTTCACTAACTATAATATCGTTTGGAGAAGAGATTTCACCTTTTCCTTTTATGTAGGTAACTTTATTTTTTTTAAACAAAAACTCGACACCTTTTGTTAAAATTTGAACTGATTTATCTTTAGACAACATCATTTTTTTAATATTTAATTTTAGGTCACTTATCTCTATACCTTGTTCACCAAAATCCTTTTTTGCTTTACGAAAATTATCCGACAAATTTAGCAAGCTTTTAGATGGTATACACCCTACGTTCAAACAAGTACCCCCGAGTGTTCCTCTAGACTCTATACAAGCAGTTTTAAGACCCAGTTGCGCAGATCTAATTGCACAAACATAGCCTCCTGGTCCACCGCCAATGACTATTACGTCAAAATTTTTTTCCATTTTATAAGTTTAAAAATAATCTTTTGGGTTGTTCTAAGCTTTCTTTAATGGTTTTTAAAAACGACACTGCTTCTTTACCGTCTATAATTCTATGGTCATAAGATAATGCTAAGTACATCATCGGTCTAATAGTTACATTCCCGTCTTTTACAACTGGTCTCTCTATAATATTGTGCATTCCTAGAACTGCAGATTGAGGTGGATTAAGTATAGGGGTTGAGAGCATAGAGCCGTAGATTCCTCCATTACTAATTGTAAAAGTACCACCTTGTAGATCTTCAATCGTAATTTTTCCCTCTTTCGCTTTTTGTCCTAACAGTGAAATATTTTTTTCGATTTCTGCAAATGACATTTCGTCAGTGTTTCTTAAAACTGGAACTACAAGTCCACGGTCTGTTCCTACAGCTATGCTTATATTATAATAATTTTTGTAAACTATCTCATCATTTTGTATTTCTGCATTTACTGCAGGAAAATTTTTTAACCCTATTACGCAAGCTTTTACAAAAAATGACATAAAACCTAATTTCACAGAGTATTTCTTTTGAAAGTCTTCTTTGTAATTATCCTTCATAGATATGACTTCGTGCATATCAACTTCGTTAAAGGTTGTAAGCATAGCAGCATTTTCTTGTGCCTCTTTTAACCTTTTAGCAATAGTCATACGCAATCTTGTCATTTTAATTCTTTCTTCTAAACCGTGAGCAATTTTTCTTTTGGATGGAGAGGGACTTGTGCCCATTAAGCTCATAATATCTTCTTTTAAAATAACTCCATTTTTTCCAGTTCCTTCAAGTTCATCAATTTTTAATCGAGACTCGGCAACCATTTTTCTTGCAGAAGGTGATAGTGTTTTCGTTTTATTGTTATGGAAGTTATTTAGTACTAAAGGAGTTTCTTTTTTTAATTCCGGTTCTTCTGCCTCTAAAATGAGAGGCTTAACTTCCTCTTTAATTTTCTCATGTTGTAAAACTAGAGGTTCAGCCACTGGTTGAGGTATAGGCTTGTGCTTAGGCAAAGGTTCTTTTTTTATTTTTTCTTTTTTTTCAGGTGGTGAGTATATTTTTTCTTTTTTATCCTGAGTGTCTTTTGAAATTGATGCCTTGCCTACTGAACCAAGTATTGCTCCAACATTAACAGTTTGACCCTCGTTAACATTTATATTTTCCAAAGTTCCATTTGATGGTGATGGCACCTCAATATTTACTTTATCAGTTTCTAACTCAACTAAAGGTTCATCAGCAACAACTTTTTCACCTTTATTTTTAAGCCACTTAGAAACAGTAGCTTCTGATACTGACTCACCTAAAGCAGGAACTAATATTTTTTCAGACATTAATCAAACTTCCCTACCACCTTTTCTAATATTTCTTTTTGTTGCGCAAGATGTTTATTTAAATTTCCAGTCGCAGTTGACGCAGATGGTTTTCTTCCAACATATTTAATTTTATCATTTTTTGATCGAATAATCTCTAAAGTTCTCTCAATAAAATGTCTCACGGTGTTCCAAGCGCCCATATTTTTGGGTTCTTCTTGACACCAGTAATATACCACGTCTTTACTATACTTTTTTAAAACCTGACCGAGAGTTTTTACAGGGAAAGGGTATAATTGCTCAATTCTAATAAAAACTATTTCGTCATTTTTAGTTTTTTCTCTGGCCTCAAGAAGATCAAAATAGATTTTACCAGAGCACATAACAACTTTTTTTATTTTTTTATTTTTTTTTAATTTTATTAGACCGCTATTATCTAAGTAAGCATGATCCTCAAGAACTCTATGAAATGAATTTTTTTTGGTAAAATCTTCTATATTAGAAACACATTTTTTGTGACGTAACAAAGATTTTGGAGTCATTATAATTAAAGGCTTTCTAAAATCCCTGTGCATTTGTCGCCTTAAAACATGAAAATAATTTGCCGGAGTTGTACAGTTTACAACCTGAATATTTTCCCCAGCACAAAGCTGTAAAAATCTTTCCATTCTTGCTGAGGAATGTTCAGGTCCTTGACCTTCATATCCATGTGGCAATAACATTACCAATCCACTTGACCTTCCCCATTTATGCTCACTTGAGGTAATAAACTGATCAATAATTACCTGGCCGCCGTTTGCGAAATCTCCAAATTGTGCCTCCCATAACACAAGAGTTTCTGGTTCAGACAATGAGTATCCAAACTCAAATCCTAAGACGGCTAATTCTGACAAAAGACTATCAATAATTTCAAATCTTTTTTGATTTTTAGAAATATTATTTAAGGGAATATACCTATCATGATTGTCTTGATTTCTTAAAACTGAGTGACGTTGACTAAAAGTACCTCTACCTGAGTCTTGGCCTGATAATCTAACTGAAAATCCCTCGTTTAAAAGTGTTGCAAAAGCAAGCGACTCTGCTGCAGACCAATCAATAGGCAAGTTTGAAGTAAACATTTTGTATCTGTTTTGAAACACTTTAATTAAAGTTTTATGAATATTAAAATTACCTGGTAATGAATTAATTTTTTTTCCAATTTTAATAATTTCATTTTTATCTACTCCGCTAACAGCTCTTTTGTCTTTTCCTAACTCAGGCTTATATCTAGACCATACTCCATCCCACCATTTTAAATCCGATTTATAATTTTTTGAGTTTTGAAATTCTTTATTCAAAAAGATTTTAAACTCTGATTTTTTATGACTAATTTCGTCTGAGGAAAAATATCCCTTTTCAATTATTTTCTTACTATAAATATCTAAAGTAGTTGGATGAGATTTAATTTTTTTGTACATTATAGGTTGAGTAAAAGAAGGTTCGTCTCCCTCGTTGTGGCCATAACGTCTATAACAAACCATATCAATAACAACATCTCGATTAAATTTTTGTCTGAATTCAGTTGCAATTTTAGCGCAATGAACCACCGCCTCTGGGTCATCTCCATTGACATGAAAAATTGGTGCTTGGGCAAGTTTAGCTACATCAGATGGATAAGGTGAAGATCTTGCAAACCTTGGTGCTGTGGTAAAACCAATTTGATTGTTAACTATTATGTGTATAGTCCCACCAATATTGTGACCTGGCAATCCTGACATTGCAAAACATTCTGCTACTATTCCCTGGCCGGCAAAAGCTGCGTCTCCATGCATTAAAACTGGAATAACTTTTTTTCTATCTGGATCCTTATGAAAAAATTGTTTAGCTCTAACTTGCCCAAGAACTACTGGATTGACTGCCTCTAAATGAGACGGATTATCTGTTAAGCTTATATGAACTAAGTTTCCATCAAATTCTCTATTAGCTGAAGCTCCTAAATGATATTTTACATCTCCCTCAAAATCTTTTTTAGAACTTACACTTTTACCAAAAAATTCACTAAAAATTGCTTTAAAAGGTTTCAACATAACGTTAGCTAAAACATTTAGTCTGCCTCGATGAGGCATACCTATTTTAATTTCCTTGGCTCCTAAACTTCCTCCCTTTTTAATTATTTGTTCTAAAGCTGGGATAAGCGACTCACTTCCATCTAATCCAAATCTTTTTGTACCAACAAATTTTACATGTAAGAATTTTTCGAAACCCTCTGCCTCAATTATCTTTTTTAAAATTGCTTTTTTCCCGTTATCGGTAAATTTAATACCCTTTTCTTTTCCTTCTACTCTATTTCTTATCCATGCTTTTTCTTCGGGATCTCCAAGGTGCATAAATTCATAACCAATATTTGAACAATAAGTTTTTTTCAAAATATCTAGAATTTCTTTTAAAGTAGCATACTGTTGTCCAAGCACCCCATCTAAAAATATTTTTTTATTAAAATCTTCTGGTTTGAACCCATAAGTTTCAGGTTTTAATTCTGGATGTTCTTCTCTTTTTTGTAAATTTAAAGGATCTAAATTAGCTATTAAATTACCCCTAATTCTGAAAGCACGAATTAACATAATTGCTCTAATAGAATTTTTAGTATCTTGATGTGTTATATCAATTGATGGCGAGATTTCTTTGATATTTTCTTTTTGAATTATATTGTTATTTTTTTGAGGAGACCAACTCGGTCCTTTTAAATCTTTTACAATAGTTTCATTGTTTTCTTTAAGTCCATCAAAGAATAATTTCCAATCTTGTGGTAATTTTTCAGGATTAGACAAATAATCTGAATAAAATTTTTCTATAAATGATGAATTTATTCCAGCTAGGAATGATGTTTTTTTATATGTGTTATTATCTTTAGATGATGACATTTTAAGTTAATATTCTAACACAAATTTTTAAAATCAACCATTAAGTTTTTGGTAAAGAGTTTTTCCAATATCTGCGGGAGACTCTGATATGATGATTCCAGCAGATTTCATCATTTCAATTTTGTTTTCTGCTCCTCCTTTTCCACCTGAAATAATTGCTCCAGCATGGCCCATTCTTTTTCCTGAAGGCGCAGTTAGACCTGCAATAAAACCTACTATTGGTTTTTTTATTTTAGCTTTTTTTAAAAATTCTGATGCATCTTCCTCTGCTGACCCACCAATTTCTCCAATAATTACGATTGACTCTGTTTCGTTGTCTTTTAAAAATAATTCTAAGCAGTCAATAAAATTTGTTCCATTAATTGGATCTCCACCGATACCAATACATGTTGATTGTCCTAGGCCACAAGCGGTTGTTTGAGCTACCGCTTCATAGGTTAATGTGCCTGACCTTGAAACTATACCTACAGAACCTTTTTTGTGAATACTCCCAGGCATAATACCAATTTTACATTCGTCAGGAGTAATTATTCCGGGACAATTCGGACCTATAAGCCTACTTTTACTTTTTTTTAAAATTTGTTTAACTTTAATCATGTCAATGATCGGTATACCTTCTGTAATACAAACTATTAATTCAATTTCAGAATCTATAGCTTCAATTATTGCTGCTGCTGCATACTTAGGAGGTACATAAATCATAGTAGCATTTGCCCCGGTACTCTCTTTTGCCTCGGAAACTTTATTAAAAACTGGTAAGTTTAGATGTTTAGTTCCTCCTTTTTTTGGAGTAACACCTCCAACTAGTTTCGTTCCATATTTTATTGCTTGCTCTGAGTGGAAGGTGCCATGTTTGCCTGTAAAACCTTGACAAATTACTTTAGTATTTTTATTAACTAAAATTGACATTATTTAATTGCCTGAACTATTTTTTTTGCAGCATCATTTAAATCAATTGCCGAGGAAATTTTAAGACCAGATTTATCTAAAATTTCTTTGCCTTCTTTAAAGTTGGTTCCTGCTAACCTTACTACTAATGGAACATTTAGTTTAGTTTTTTTTGCAGCATCAACTACACCTTCAGCTAATACATCGCAACGCATAATTCCTCCAAAAATATTAATCAAAATTCCTTTTACATTTCTATCAGATAAAATTAGTTTGAATGCTGCTGCTACTTTTTCTTTTGAAGCTCCCCCACCTACGTCAAGAAAATTTGCTGGTTCTTCTCCATACAACTTTATAATATCCATTGTTGCCATGGCAAGACCAGCTCCATTGACCATACAACCTATAGATCCATTTAATTTTATATACGCCAATTCATGCTTGCTTGCCTCTATTTCAGTAGGTTCTTCTTCATTTAAATCTCTTAATTCTAATATTTCTGGTCTTCTAAAAATTGCATTGTCATCAAAATTCATTTTAGCATCTAAACAGATTAATTTTTTTTCTTTTGTTAAAATTAAGGGATTGATTTCAATTAGACTTGCATCTTTTTCTTTTAATATTTTATACAAAATTTTTATTAATTTACTTGCTTCTTTTTTTTGATCATCATCTAGTCCGAAAGGTTTGATAATTTTATTTATTTCTATTTCGTCCATTTGCTCTTTTAAATCAAATTTTGTAGTAAATATTTTATCTGGAGTATCGTGTGCAACTTTTTCAATATCCATGCCTCCCTCGACACTACTGATAAAAGCTATTTTTGAACTTTCTCTATCAATTATACATGATAAATAAAACTCTTTATAAATATTAGAAGCTTCCTCAACATAAACTTTTTTAACTTCTTTTCCTTCTGGTCCAGTTTGATGAGATTTTAAAATTTTACCGAACATTAGATTAATTTCTTTCTCTAATTTTTTTACTTCATTTACAAGTTTAATTCCTCCCGCTTTACCTCTGCCTCCAGCATGAATTTGGGCTTTTACAACAAATTGTTTATCTTTCAGATTTTTTATTTTTTCTTTAATCTCATTTTTAGAATGAATAATTGTGCCATTAGAGACCGGAGCCCCGTAATCTTTTAATATTTTTTTAGCCTGATACTCGTGTATATTCATTAATTAATATTTATAAATATTTGAAAAAATAATATTAGTTATAATTAATTTAAGTATTTAATCAAAGATTTAAAAATGAATAATTTAAACATTTTAATACCGGTTTACAATGATTGGAAATCAGTTAATAAACTCTTACAAAAAATTGACCAAAATTTAAAAAATATAAAAAGTAAGATAAAAATTGTTATAATTAATGATAAATCAAATATTAAGCCCTATTTTGAATTAAAAAAACTTAAAAAAATTAAACAAATAATTATCTTGAACTCTAATACGAACCTTGGAAGTCAAAAAAGTATAGCACTAGGATTGGATTATTTAAAAAAAAAACATAGGGATTTTTGTTTAATTATTATGGATGGTGATGGAGAAGACAGTCCTAAAGATATACCTTTGATGATAGAAGAAAGTTTAAAATCAAAAGATTATGTAATTACATCAAACAGAATCGGTAGAAAAGAAAATTTATTTTTAAAACTTTGTTATAAAATTCATCTTTTAATAACTTTTGTATTTACACTCAATTGGGTTTCGTTCGGTAATTTTAGCTGTATGCACTCAAAAAATGTAAAAAATATTTTATCTAACAATAACCTTTGGTATGCTTATTCATCAGGAGTTTTAGCAAATAGTAAAATAAAAAGAATATATGCTAAACGTCAAAAAAGATATTTTGATAAATCCAAAACAAATTTCCTTGCTTTGATAGAACATTCTTTTAGGATAATGGCTGTTTTTTATGAGAGAGTTTTTTTTAGTTCTTTGATTTATATTTTTTTTTCAATTATTTTATTTATTGACAACGGATTTAAAATTGCATTTTTTATATTTTTCCTAAATTTATGTGTTTTATGGAATAAGATAAAACACTACAAAAAGGGAAATATTAATTATAAAGAATTTTTGGTTAATTTGAAAAAAATTAATTTATATTAATTTAAACAGTCAATTTTTATTTTAAATTTTACAAAAAGGCTGTCTTGTTCTTTTTTATAACACTTTTCATTTACAAATTCAGAAATAACAGATGTAGATAGTTTCTCAAATTTTAAAAAATAAATTTCATCTATTTTTTTTTTTTTCAATTTTTCCTTTAAAAAATTTTTATAATCTTCAAAGTATTTATCTTTTTTAGTTGGTATACTTGCCCCATTCATTGTGTGTGTTCTACTTGGCGAATTCAATTTTTTTGAAGTTATACTATCTAAAAATGAATAATGAGTGATAAGCATTATCGGTTTTTTCTTTTTGTCCAATTCTGAAATTATTTCTTTTAAAATAATTATCTCATCATTAGGATTTTCTTTATAAAGAAGAGATATCCAAAGTAAACCTTTTAAACTTTTGTCTAGTTTAACTGATTCAATAGCCTTAGAAAAATTTATATCGTTCAGTTCATGAAATTTTCTATTTTCATTAAAACGCATATGATATTTAAAAGTAATTATGATCAGACTAAATACTACAAATAATTTAATATATTTTTTTAAACTAATATCTGATTTTTCTATCCTTATAAACAGAAAACTAAAACATACCGGTACCAGAAAATAAATATAGATTTGATTTTTTGTTAATGATTGATGAAAAATCATTCCAAAACACATTAAAATTAAAATAACTAGATTTATTGTTTCGGTAGAAAAAAGATTTATTCTTTTTTTTTTTAAATGGTTTAATTCCAATAAAAATATTAATATTATTGGTATTAATATGAACTTGTAATGATTAAATAGGCTTGTTGCTGAAAAGTTTAAGTTTGTAAACCTTTCAGAACCAACTCCTTGTGGTGAAAAAACGTATTGAATAAAAAAAAGGTTCAAATCTATTTTGAGAAATCTCAAAAATAAATAAAATAGAATTAATAAAGATAATGATGCAACTGCTGCTACCTTAACAGTTTTAATACTCCTTGTGTTAATAAGGTAAAGTAAAACGATCGGTAAATATAAAATCATCAAATATGAAGCAGGAACTTGTTTAGATAAAAAGGAAATAAAAAAGAAGATTAGTGTTAAAATCCAAAAAAAATATTTTCTTGATTGTTTTACAGCTAAAAAAATACAATACGTTGCCATTAAACATAAATAAGTTGCATGCATATCGACGAACGGAGTGCCACTTACTGGGTAAGCTAAAGTTGCAAACGATAACGTAAAGATAAAGGCATATAACTTTTCCACTCCAAGTTTTTTTAAAGTAAAAAAAGTGAAAAGAGAGATTAGTACATTGAATATAGAAGAATGAAAAATATATGCCTTCCAATTAACATCGAAAATTTTAAAAAAAAATGCCTGAACAAAATCTACAAAAAAACCCGATACGATCCAATAATCTTTAACGGGATATTCTCCCTGAAGAATTCTGTATGAGGAGTCATAGTGCAAGAAAGTATCTA
>PAHI01000056.1 GCA_002705575.1 Fidelibacterota bacterium
AAATAAAGAATTTGAAATTGATTATTTTGAAGATATGAGACATGGTTTGTTCATAAAGTACTCTCTTGATGGTAAGATAAAAAGTAAGTCTCAATATGATCATGATGAATTTGTTAGACGATTAAACTTTTAATCTCAAAACCTTAATTTGACAACCATTATATTTTTCAGTAAACTTAGTTCTGTGATACGTAGCAAAAAATTAAACAATCAAGCAGGTTTATTTTGTTTATACTAAACAAATTATTTAAAAAGCGAATATGGAAGAGGCTCTTTTATGAAAGATTATCTGAACCATTTCATTTAAATTTCTTGTCTTTTTTTATAGGAATGTTTGGTTCTTATAGAAAAAAAACGGACTATGATTTAATAGTTCGTCAGCAGAATGCTTTTGGATTATTCGAATCAGCAGATATGGCAATTAGTTTAGGCAAAAAAAGAGTGACAGTAATAGAATTTGGAGTTGCTTCAGGGGCAGGATTAATAAATATTCAAAAAATAGCAGAAAATGTAACTAAACATACGGGTATAGAATTTGATATTTTTGGTTTTGATACCGGTATGGGTATGCCTAAACCAAAATCATTTAGAGATCATCCTGAGCTGTATAGTAAAGGTGATTTTCCTATGGACTATAAAAATCTATCAAAGCTAATCAATAAAAATACAAAATTAGTTATAGGTGAAATTGATAAAACACTTATTGAGTTTTGTGAGCATTCTTTTGAAGATTCTCCAATAGGTTATATCAGCATAGATGTTGATTACTATAGCTCTACGTTAGATGCTCTTAAAGTTTTTAATATGAAGTCTGATCAATATTTACCAAGGGTAATTGTTTATTTAGATGATATTGAAGAGCCATCGCATAATTCATGGTGTGGTGAGATTGCAGCTATTAATCAATTTTCTCAAAGTAATGACTTACGCAAAATTGAGAAATATTTTTTTTTAAAAAATCACAGGTTATTTAAGAATGCTAATTGGATAGATCACATTTATCAAGCTCATATTTTAGATCATCCTGTTAGGAATAACTTGAATGCAAAGAATAATAAAGTGATTTTAGATAATCCGTATATTAAATCAAACTGAAATGATAGATGGATAGAAAGAAAATCGCAGATATAATAATTGATAAACTTGAAATGAATGAATCCAGTATAAGGGAGTCAGTTAATAAGTCTATTAATAAAATTGGGTATTTTTATTTAGACGACCTTTTGCCAGAGGATTATGTAAAAAAGCTGTACAACGTATTTCCTGAAACTAAAGATATGGTTTTGAGAAAAGATTTAAGAGAATATAAATATATTGGAGTTCAGATGAGTAAGTATGATTCTTTGCTAGAAGAATCTATTTATGCTTTTCAGGATCAACGTATTGTAGATTTTATGGCAAAAATATTTAATTTAGAAAAAGTGTATCCGGATCCAAATTTATATGCAGGTGGAATTTCTGTAATGAAGAAAAATAATTTTTTAAATCCTCATTTAGATAATTCACATGATAAAGATAGAAATAGATGGAGAGTTTTAAATTTGCTTTATTATGTTACTCCAGGTTGGGGCGAAGATTATGGAGGAGATTTTGAGATTTGGGGTAATGGTATAAATAAAAGTCAAATTAGAATACATAGTAAATTTAATAGGTTAGTAGTTATGATTACTCATAACAGCGCATGGCACTCAGTAAGCCCTATAAAATATAATGGTAATAGATGTTGTATAAGTAATTATTATTTTTCTGATTTTTCAGCAAAAAATAATACAGATTTTCATGTAACTTCTTTTAGGGCACGACCACAAGAAAAAATAAAGGATATCATTTTAAGGCTAGATTCTGCAATAAGAATGTCTATAAGAAGTTTTTTTAAGATGGGAATTAAAAAAGAGTTTCATATATATAAAGATAAAAATAAATAATCTATCTATAATCTTTTGGTGATAAATAAATGAATAGAAATATTGTTTTGATATTAATAAGTCTAGTTTTTTTATATAAATGCGATAGACAAGATTTCAGCAATTCAAAATCATCGATATTTCCAACGGGTGGCTTTATGCTATCTTTTGATGATAATTATATTGATAATTGGTATAAAATTTCAAATTTATTAGATAAATATAAATGTAAAGCAACTTTTTTTGTATCAGGTTTTGGTTACTTAGATGAAGAATCAATCAATTTACTAAAGAAGTTGAAAAATAATGGTCATGAAATTGCTGTCCATACTTTGAACCATAATAGTGTGGCAGATTATTTAGATAATTTTGATGATTATATTAATTTAGAAGTAGACTCAGAAATAGATTCAATGTTATCTAATGGTTTTAATCCAATCACATTTTCATATCCTTTTGGAATAAACAGCAATGAAACTGATGCAAAGTTGCTTCAGAAATTCAAATTAATTAGAGATGTTACAGAATCGCAACGACATTTTTATTCTATGTTTTTTAAAGATTTCAATCAATTAGATGAAGTGTTCATAAATGATAATAGTCAAAAAGTTTTGAAGGCGATTGGTATTGATGATAATTTCAATGTATCAATAGATGATATTCATAAAATATTTGAAAGAGCTAGCAGTAATAAAGAAATAGTTTTATTTTATTGTCATGACCCTGTGTATGAGGTTTCTGGAGATTTTCAGATTCGAGTAGATTATCTAGAGAAATTTTTAAAATTGACAAATCAATATAATTTGCATTCTTATAGATTTATGGATTTAATTAACCATTAATTGAAATTTTTGAAAAAGTTTACTTCTATATATTTTTTGTCATTAATAATAAGATCTTTTTTTATCTATTTAGCAAGGCTTGAGGTTGTTTCAGCTATTAAGCTATGTATCTTTTCTATAGTATTTTTGATTGTATTTACATTTAATAAAATCTGCTTATTATTAGATAGATTATTTTTTGATTTCGTAAAAGTGAATGTAAAAAAACCTTTTTTTATTGTAGGATTCCCGAGATCAGGTACGACTTTTCTACACAAAACAATCTTAAAGGACAGTCAATTTACCACACCTAAGTTATGGGAACTTATTTTTGCTCCATCTATAATTCAGAAAAAAATATACTTTAGTATTTCTAAAAAATTTAAAAGATATAATTTTGTTAATGTAATCAATTTTTTATTAAGACCTTTTGTTAAGTCTTTAGATAATGTGCATGAAGTAAATTTAAGTAATCCAGAAGAGGATTATTTATTTTTATTGCCTTTTGGGGGGTGTTTTTTATTGTCAGCTGTTTTTCCTGTTTTAGATGTTTGGAAGTTATGTGATTTTGATAGAAAGTTTGAATTAGCTGATAGATTAAAGTTGTTTGAAAAATATAAGTTATTAGTAAAGAGACACCTTTATTATCATGGTAAAAATAAAATATATTTATCTAAGAATCCTCATTTTACAGGTTTTATTGAGTCTTTGAAGATTATTTTTCCTGATTGTAATATTTTAGGTTGCCATAGAGATCCTTTAAAGTCATTGCCATCTGTTTTAAGTTCTATGGAACCACCGTACAGATTAATGTCTAGGAATGTCAAGAATGATTTAAATCTTTTCATAGACATGCTTGATATATATACGAACTGTTTAATTAGGCAGGATAATGATAAGTTTTTATTTGTTAGTATGGAAAAAATAAAAAATGAACTTGAGGCTACAATTCTAAAAATATATAATAAATTTAATTATAAAACCAATCCTGATGTACTAAATATTATTAAAATAGAATCAAGAATTTCTAAAAAATTTGTAACTAAAAATGACTATTCTTTGAAATATTATGATATAGATAAGGTTAATTTTAGGAGTCGGTATAAAAAGTACTATTTGTTCTTTGAAAAACTTAAATAGAAAGTGAGTTTTTATTATTTTTTGATAGATATAGTATATAATTTTGTTAAGGATGAAAAATGGATAGATATATTAAATCTAAGTGGACTTCAGTTAAAAAAAAATATGGCTGGAGGCATTATGAGGTTAAAAATGTATTTAAAAAGAAAAAAGAATTAGAAATGTTTTCAGTTTGTGATGATAAAATTAGTTTTATAATTAAATTGGAAGATATAAAAAATAGAAAACAATGGGTCCCAGGATGGAAAAAAATAGTTTAAAATGATAGTTTTTCGAATCAGTTACTAATTTATTATGGTTTTTGATTTTTCACATTACTTTGATGATAAAATAAAACTTTACTTAACAAAAGTTGATTCTTATTGGGACCAGGGTTTTTCTTTAGCTTCAAGGCGCAAAAGAGTTGTTGAGTATTTTAATCTTTCAGATAAGATAGTTTCTATGCCAGAGCAAATTCATGGAGATAAAGTTGAGATTAGCACTAGTAATAATCAAAGTCTTAAGTGTGATGCCATTATATATGATGCGCAAGATGTTGTGGGGATTATAAGCGTTGCTGATTGTGTGCCAGTATGTATATATGATAATGTTAAAGAGCAAATAGCACTTATTCATTCTGGTTGGAAAGGAACTGATAAAAAAATTATATTAAAAACGATTGATATAATGAAGAAAAAAGGATCTATGAAGGATGATTTAAAGGTGTTTTTAGGTCCATCAATAAGAAGTTGTTGTTATAAAGTAGGAGATTCTTTATATAGAAAGTTTCATAAAAGTGTGGTTGCAGATGTAAATGGCAAATTGTTTGTTGATTTAGCTTTGCAAATAAAATTTGACTTAAATAGTATAGGAATCGCTAAACATAATATAAATGTCAGTAAATTATGTACGTATGATAGTTTAAATTGTCATAGTTATAGGAGAGATGGTAAAATGTCTGGTAGGATGAGTTTTATCGCATTTAAAAATTAATCATGATAAGTCAAATAATAGAGGGTGTAGTTCAAGGAGTTACAGAATTCCTTCCTATAAGTAGTTCTGGGCATATAGTTTTTTTAGAAAAAATCACGGAATTTTCATCAGATAACTTAGCCCAAATTCAGGTTGCCTTGCATTTAGGGACTTTATTAGCGATACTAATTTTTTATTATAAAGATCTTAAAGAAATACTTATGAATATAAAGTGTAATTGGAAATTTATTTTCTATATTTTTTTAGGCACTTTGCCTCTAGTTGCAGTTTATTTTTTTTGTTATGATTACTTTAAAAATATGCATAATAATATCAACCATTCATTTGATATTATGAGTTATTGTATAATAATTACAGGCTTTCTTTTATTATCTACAAGATTTATAGAGCCTAGAGATGCGAAGCTTAATTATAAGTTAATTTTAATTATTGGCTGTATGCAGTGTTTGGCAATTTTACCTGGGATATCTAGGTCTGGAGTAACAATCTGCTCCGCATTATTGCTTGGCTTACCTAGTAAGCAAGCGACAAAAATATCTTTCTTTTTAGCAATTCCAGCAATATTAGGTGTTAGTGTTTTAGAAATAAAGGGGTTTTTTAGTAGTGGCTCAGCTATAGATTTTCCTTTTACAGGTTTTTTTACCTCATTGATTGTTGGATATGTATCACTTAGATTGCTAATTTCTATATCTAGTAGTGGAAAGATATGGTATTTTTCTATTTATTGTTTTATTATGGGGGCAATATCTTTTTTGTTTTTTTAATATGAATACAATATCTCAAGCTATAAAGAATTATAATAATAATCAGTTTCATAATTACTATCTTAATGGTGATGATGTTTTTTTAGAAAAATTTTTCATAAATCAAATTAATCAAAAATTTATAGGCAATGATGGGCAAAAGATTTTATATCACTTTAGCGTAGATAATGAGTCAGATTTTTTTAATAACTTGAATTCGCAGTCACTGTTTAATTCAAAAAAAATGATTGTTTGTTGGGATATTAATAAGTTATCAAAACAAGGTAAAAAAGAATTTATAGACTATGTAGAATCTAATCCATCTAAAGATGTTGCTTTGATTGTAATATATCCGGGTTTTAGAGTTAAAAATAAATTTATATCAGATTTAACTAGAATACTTACAACGGTTGATGTAAGGACTCCTTTTCCAGGAAAGATGAAGAATTGGGTAAAATTTTACACTAAAGTAAAAAACATTAGAATGACTAATGATTTAATAAACTTTTATATTGATTATTTTGGGGATAGCTTGTCTAATGTTATAGGAGAAATCAATAAGCACAGCATGTATTCTGAAAACAAGTCATTAGATATAGCAGATGATTATGGGAATTATGTTAAAAGTGATAGAAATTATAGTTATTGGCAGTTTTTAGATAGTGTTGGCAAAAAAAAATTATTAAGAGCATTAAATATTTATAGAAGCATGGTTGAAAACGGGATGTCTCATAATTATATATTATCAGGTCTATCTAATTTGTTTATTAATATATATATAAAAAATAATTCTTTGAACTGCATTAATGATTTTCCATTAATGAATAAGATACTAATTAATAACATGAATATATATTCGTCAAACTTTAATTCTGAAGAATCTTTGGCTCTATTGAATTATTTGCAT
This sequence comes from Fidelibacterota bacterium, assembly GCA_002705575.1. Next base: position 6,488 of record PAHI01000056.1, read on the forward strand.
AAAATTGATAAGATGGTTAAGACTTTTAAATATGGTGTAAATCTTAACTTTGAGTTATTTATTTTAAAGGTTTGCAGTGAATAATAAAACATTATCAGATGAATTACTTATAAAGAAATTTCAAAATGGAGATGAGTCTTCATTTGAAATTTTAGTTGATAAGTATAAGAATAGAATTTATAACTTTATATACAGATATGTAAATGATGTTGATTTGGCGCAAGATTTAACTCAGGATACTTTTTTAAAATTATACACTAGAAAGGATACATATAAAGAAATTGCCAAGTTTTCAACTTGGTTATATACTATCGCTCAGAATCTTGCATTTACTGAGATTCGAAAAAAGAAAAGGCGAAAAACCTATTCAGCTTCTGATTTGAGTTTCGAGGATCGTGAATTTGTTTTCTCTGATTACAAAGGGGCTAATTTTAATGAAAATATTCAAACAGATAGTCAGAATACTAGCGATATTATAAGGTTATGTCTGTCAGAATTATCAGATGAATTTAAAACTATGATAATTTTTAGAGATTTTCAGGAACTTTCTTATGATGTTATTAGTAATATAATGAGTGTCCCTGTTGGGACAGTAAAATCTAGGATTAATAGAGGGAGATTTAAATTACTTAAATTGTTAAAAGAAAAAGGTTATCAAAAATGAATGAAGTAGATTTCTATAAAAGTCTTTCTGATTACATAGATGGATGTATGTCAGAAAGTCAAAAAAAATCTTTTGAATCTGTTCTTTCGAAAGATAAAAATTTAAAACTAAAGGTAGATGGAATTATCGATATGATTAAGGATATTAAAAGTCAGGAATCGTTGTCTTTGCCTTCTGATTTTAATTATAGTTTGAAAAATAAAATACTTGAGAAAAACTCTGTTGCTAATAGTTTAAAAGATTTTAATGTATATAAAATATTTGATAATCCATTATTAGCAACTTTGGGCTCTATTGCAGCTATTTTTTTAGTTGTTCTGACGACTAATTTATACGTATCTAAATTCACTGCGCAGTCAGTTTCTGAAAATATTCAAATAGATATTTCAAGTGCAGAAGATGAGGAAGATTATTATAAAAAAGAAGATTATAATGTTTTGGATGAATTAGATATAGAAAGAGTTGATTTTAATTTAAATTATGAAGATAATTAAATATACTATATGTATATTAACTAGTAAATTTTAGGAGAGAGTTATGGCGAAGAAACAAACTTTTGGAGATAAAACAGTCAAGCAGGGTAAAGAAAAAGGTACATTTATTAAATTGGTACGTGCTGTAAAAACTGGTAAAGGAGCCACTGCTTTCAAGAGAGAGATTTTAGAGGTCCCAGCTGGCAAGACTCCAGAATCTTATATAAAAGAAAAGTACCCTAAAAAATAAGTTATTTATCTATATAATTGCACTCGCTTATTCTATTGTAGCTTATACTGCTTTAATACATGTCTAGCATTAAAGATATATCAATTGTTGTTCCCGTATTAAATGAAGAGGACTCTATACGCCTTCTTTATGATAAAATAAATCATAATCTGATTAATCAAAACAAGGAAATTATATTTGTTAATGATGGTTCTTCAGATGGTTCTCGTAAAATAATTTTAGATATTGTTCAATCAGATAAAAGTGTTAAAATGATAGATTTTAAAAAGAATTATGGTAAGGCGGTAGCTTTATCAGAAGCTTTTAAAATTTGTTCTGGTAGAATAGTAGTTACTATTGATTCAGACTTGCAAGATGACCCTTGTGAAATTAAGAGATTGATTTCTAAAATTGATGAGGGCTGGGATCTTGTATCTGGTTGGAAAAAAATAAGAAATGATTCATTTAGTAAGGTTATTGCATCAAAGGTTTTTAATTTGGTTACTAGATTAAAGACTGGCATTAAAATCCATGACTTTAATTGTGGTTTAAAAGCATATAAATTGCAGGTTGTTAAAAGCATTAAGCTTTATGGTCATTTGCATAGATTTATACCTGTTTTAGCGTTTAATCAAGGATATAAAGTTACTGAAATAGTGGTGAAGCATCATCCGAGAAAGTATGGTAAGACTAAGTATGGTAAATCTAGGTTTTTCCACGGTCTTTATGATTTTCTGACTGTAATATTTCTTGATAAATATATTGATAGGCCTATGCATTTTTTTGGTCGTTTTGGACTATTTTTTTATACACTAGGATTCCTGATTAGTATCTATCTTACAGTTCAGTGGCTGTATTTTTATTTTGGCCAATCTGTTTATAATCAAGGTTTTACAATTATTAGGCCTCTTTTCTTCCTTGGTATATTATTTATTATTGTTGGTGTTCAATTTTTCTCTATTGGTTTTATTGGAGAAATAATTGTTAGAAAAATATCTTCAGATGCTCGCCTTAATATGAATATTATCTCAGAAGAAGATTAATTGAAAATTTCTTTTTTATCAGCTTTTCCTCCTTACAGAGGGGGGATTTCCAGGCATTCTTCTCAAATTTATAAATATCTTATTAAAAGGTATCAAGTGCAGGCAATAAATTTTAAAAAGCTATATCCAAATTTTCTATTCCCTGGTAAAAGTCAGTATAGTTTAGACTTAGGTGATGCTATAGGAGCAAGAGTTTTAAGTAGTATTAATATTTGGTCTTGGCGTAAAACTCTTAATGTTATTTATGATTATAAGCCAGATATTATTATTTTTAAATTTTGGCATCCTTTTTTCTGTCCATGTTATAAATATATTATTAAAAGAGTTAGAAATAGGCTTGATTGTCCTGTTATTATGGTTTGTGACAACATATATCCTCATGAATGGTTCCCTTTGTCAAGCTTTATGATTAATGGTTTAGTATCGCATGTAGACGCTTTTATTATTCAGTCAAGCGCCGTAGAAAAGGAGCTTTTAGGTTTACTTGATAAGCCTATTTATAATAAAGTATTTCATCCTATATATAATGATTATCCTAAATCAATTGATGCGCAAGTTGCAAAAAAAAAGATAGGCATTTTAGAAGGTTTCAAAGTTGTTCTTTTTTTTGGAATTATACGTAATTATAAAGGATTAGATTTGCTTATCAAGTCTATGGAAAAAGTATTTCTAAAAGATAATAATATTATGCTTGTAATAGCAGGTGAATGTTATAGCGATAAAGATAAATATGTAGCATTAATTCAAAAATCAAATTATAAAAACAGAATATTATGGATTGAGGAATTTATAAAAGAGGAAGAAGTTAGTGTTTATTTCTCAGCTGCAGATGTGGTTGTTCTTCCTTATAGAAGTGCATCGCAAAGCGGAGTAATTCCGCTATCATATAATTATAATAAACCTGTTATAGTTCCTGATTTAGATGGTTTGGTTGAAGTTGTAGAAGATAATAAAACAGGATTAATTTATAGTTTGAATGATGTAGATGATTTAACTTTAAAAATATTAGACTTTTTCAAGAATTATAATGCAAAATTTTATAAACAGAACATTATTCAATATAAAAAGAATTTTTCATGGGAAAATTTTTCTAATAGCATTCAAAATTTATATAATTTAATAGTTGAAAGAAGAAAAAATAAAAATATTAATTCTTAATTATAATGGTAAACAATATCTTGAAGATTGTCTTGATTCAATTAGGCGTATTAATTACTCTAATTTTTCAGTAATTGTCATAGATAATAATTCCTCTGATGGTTCGGATGAGTATGTTGCTTCTAATTATCCTGATATAGATTTTTTTCAAACTGGTAAAAATTTGATGTTTTCAGGTGGTTATAATTGTTTTTTTGAAAGAAATTCTGAAGAATCCTTTTATTTGATTTTGAATAACGACACGATAGTTGATTCAGAAATTTTAAACAGTTTTATGGCTGGTGTAAGAAGATATGGAAGAAAAAATATCTATGGCTCCAAAATAATGTTTATGAATTCTAAGAATAAAATATGGTATGCGGGTGCAAAAGTTGATTTATTAAAGGGTGTCATTAAGCATTTAAATATAAGAAAGAATGATTCTGGGAAATTAGAAGATTCTAAAACTGATTATGTTACAGGCTGTAGTATGTTTGTTCATTCAGCGATAATTGATAAATTGGACGGTTTTGATTCAGCTTTTACTATGTATATGGAAGATGTTGATTTTTGTTTAAGAGCAAGAGATGCTGGTAGTGATTGTTATTTTTTAAATGCTCCCAAGGTTTTTCATCATGTTTCAGGATCCGCTAAAAATAAACAATTAAAAATTATGCTTTCGTATATAAAATTATCAAATAAACATACAGGTTTATTATCTTTTATTAATGTTCCTTTGTTTTTTTTTAGAAGATTGCTTTCAATTTAAGTGAATCCTGAAATACATATAGTAGTTGTATGGGAAAAAGGGCTTAATATGTTGGGTCCTATTTTGTATGATTTAGAGAATACTTTTGAAATTGTAGATGTTAGTAGGGTTGTTTGGCATAAAGATTTTTTTTCAAATAATTTGAGTAGATTTTATGGGCAAAATCTTAAAAATAAATCTTTTAAGGAAAGGCATTGTGGTACAGGCCCTTTTATGGCTATTGTTTTAAGGGATAAGAATGTCATTTATGAGTTAAGAAAAACATCTAAAGGAATATCTAGAGTAAACAGTCGTTTATTTGATAAAAAACAAAAATACAGATATTGGACTGGAGGTGGGCATAGAGTTCATTGTTCAAATAATTTGGATGAATCTAAAAGAGATTTGTTGTTTATGCTAAATAAGTCTGATGCAGATTATTTAAATCAAGGTTCTTGGGATGGGGTAATTAGAAATCATGATAATAATATTTTAGGGTTTAATGGTTGGAATGATTTTGGTGAATTATTTAAATTTATAAATAATTTCGATAATTATGTGTTTTTAAGAAATTATAACAACCTTAAATCTTATGATAATCACGATTCAGATATCGATTTTTTAACTAATGATTTAAATTTTTATTATAACATTAATGCTTTTAAAAAACATAAAAGTAAATATAGAGCTTCTTATTTTGTAAAAGTTGATAATAAAGAATACAGTGTTGATTTGAGAAATGTAGAAGATGGTTATTATGATTATAAGTGGAGCTCTTATATGATTTCTAGTAAAGTTAAATATAATAATGAATTTTTTATTCCAGATTTAGAGAATGAACTGTATTCTTTACTTTACCACGCACTTATCCATAAGTATAACATTAATAGTCAATATATAAATAAAATTAAAAATATTTCTGATGAGATAGGGTTAAGTTTTAAATATTCTCATGATAGGCGTTATTTGCTTGATTTTTTAAATAAATTTTTGAATAAAAATGGCTACTCTATAACTAACCCAGCTGATTACTCTGTAGGGTATAACATGAAATATAAGGGTTTTAGGCGATTATTGTGGGAGTTTATTGGAAAGGTTAAAAGTGTTATTTAGGGCTTTGATACATATTAAAAATATTTATGGCTCTCTTAGGTGGGTTTTTTCAGATTACTATGCTTTTAAGAGTTTTTTAGAATCTAGAGGGTATTATTCTGTGTGTTTTTATAAAATTTGGCTTTGGAAAGAAAATGCAAGATATTTTAAAGTATTTAATGATTCAGGTAGGTGTTTTTTCCTTAAATTGAAAGATAGAACTAGCATAGAACGCGAGTTATTTATTTTGAGTTATATTGGCTCGATAGATATTAAACGTATTTGTTTTTACCCTCAAATTTTTGATAGTAATAGCGGTTATTTTTCATATAATGTATATGAAGATTTAGAAGGTATGAATTTCAAGAAGTTTTCAGGCGATAAGGTAGATATTTTAAATCAGATCATCCAGTGTTTGAGATTTTTCAAGAATGTCAAAGTTGTTCATAGAGATATTAGGCCTCATAATATTCTTATTGTAGGAAGGGACCTTAAGATATTGGATTATGAACATTGTGCTTTAGATCATCAGGTTCAAAATTCAGGCTTAGAGCTAAATAAAGAATTTAGAGTTTCTAGTAAGGTGTGGGACGATGCTTTTTCATTTAAAAAAATGATTGATTCGTATTGGAATGACTCATCAGTAATTAATACTCAGGCATATAAAAAAATCAATGATATGATTGGAGGTTATGAGTATAAAGAATAAAAATGTTCTATTTGTATTTTTAATTGTATTGATACCTTTGGTTATTACTTATGGCGATGTTATTTCAGGTGAGTATAATTTTTTGTCAAATGATAAAGTGTCTGCTATGAATGTTAAAAAAGCTATTGAAAATTCGAGTGAATATCCCTATTGGTTTCCTTGGATGATGGGTGGTGTTCCATCAGTACATTCAGCTCAAAATATATCAGATTATTATTATCCTAATTATGCGATGAAAGCTTTTAAGGAGCTGTTTGGTATTCCATGGTTTTTTAATTATATATTACATCTAATGTTTTTAGGTGTAGGGGTTTACTTTTTATGTAATCATTTAAGATTAGGTAAAGAGGCATCGATTTTTGGCGCGTTTATTTTCCCGCTTTTTCCTCATGTTACAGCTATGCTTGTTTACGGTCATGGTAGTCAGGTTATGACTATCAGCTATATTCCTTGGATAGTTTTTTCATATATTGCATTAAAAGAAGATGTATCTTTGAAAAAGCTAGGCATCTTTTCTCTTCTTTTAGCACTTCAATTATTAAGAGGCCATGTTCAAATAGCTTATTATACATGGCTTATGGTTTCTATATTTTTAATAATTGATTTTATTTATCAGTTTATTTTATATAAAAAGATACAAATTAAATGGCTCACGTATGTTTTGTCTGGTTTGGTTTTAGGAATGTTGGGCTCTCTTAGTTTATATTTTCCAATATTGTCGTACACTCCATATTCCACTAGATCAAAAGGTGCTTCTTCTGGAGCTGATTACGTTCTTGGAGATATGAATTTTCAACAATATTGGGCAACAGAATACTCTTTTAGCTTTGGAGAGTTGATAACTTTTTTAATTCCATCATATTATGGTTTTGGTAATGGATCTTACTGGGGTACAATGATAGGGACTAATTTTCCTAACTACATGGGTATTATAGTTTTTTTGCTTGCTATTTATGGTGTATTAAGGTATAAATGGAACATATATAAGGTTTTTGTTTTTACCTCTGCAATACTTTTTTTATTGCTTTCATTTGGGAAAAACTTCTTCAGTTTTTTTAGTTTTTTCTATGAATTCTTGCCATTTTTCTCAAAATTTAGAAACCCTATGTATTTATTGATTATTTTTCAATTTTGTGTTGTAATTCTGTCTTCTATGGGCATTAAAATGATATTTCTAGATATAAAAAACAGATTCAATTATTGCCTGTGGTTTTGCTTGTCATGTATTGTTCTATTGGTTGTAATACCTGTTATTTTTAAGCATAATTTGATATCCACGGTTTCCAATGATAAAATTATAGATTTTACATATGAAAAAGAGGTTGATTTTATTGAGTTTTCTAGGCTAGGTCGTGAATTGAAGTCTGATGAGAAGTTATATTATAGAGAGAATGTTGAAGAGAGGATTGATGGCACTAATCATGCGGCATTTGTTCAATCAATGATTGATAGCGATATTTTTGTAATGGCTTTAATTGTATTTTTAGTTTTTTCTTTGATTATAGTGCAATATTTTGTGTATCCTTATAATTTTTGGTTTAATAACAAGGTATTGTTAGGGACTATATTTTTAGTAATAGTATTTTTTGATTTATATCTTGTTAATAGAAAAGTAATGTATCCAAATAATTCAAATTATTTAAGATCAGAATGCAAGGATGAATTTTATAAATTTTATACAGATGGTGATTTAGAACGTATGAATCTACTTAAAAGAGTTGATTCTTACGAGCCTTCTGGCGTTATAAAAGAAATTAAATATTTAAAAGATAGTGGAGAATTGTTTAGGGTTTACGATCCATCAAAAATGATGTCTAATGAATGGTCTAGGTATGGTGTCGAAAATATTTTAGGTTATCATCCTGCAAAGCTCTCTTCTTACGAAAGAATGTTACCTGTGATATATTCAAAATCTAACTTCATTTTTAAGATGCTTAATGTGGGGTTTGATTTAGAAGAAGGTAAAAGATTTGATATGAATTTTGAGAGAGCTTTTTTTATTGATGAGGTTGTGGTTGATGAGCATGATCAGGTTTTGCGGAATCAACTTTATTATTCTGATAGAAGTCCTCAGTCTCTATCATATATAACAGAGGGTTCTATTGGCTATAAGAGAAATAGCTATGATCAGAATGAGGAGGATTTTGTTAGTAAATTTAATGTCATTAGTCCTAATGAAATTTTAATAGAAGTATCAACTTCAGGTCCTCAATTTTTAGCCATAAGTGAAGTTTATTATCCAAATGGTTGGTTTGCAACCATTAATGGTATACAAACAGATATTTTTGAAGTTAATGATCTTATTAGAGGTATTTCTATTGATAAGGCTGGTAATCATACAATAAAACTACTATTCGCTCCATATGATTTAAAGATAGGCGCAATAATTTCACTAGGATCTTTTATGGTTATGCTTATATGTATTTTTTATACTCCAATCAGAAGAATGGTTAAGGTTTATGTATAGAGGGCTTTTTAAAAATTTCACAAATAGGCTTTACTTTATTTTATTCGTAGGAGGGTTGTTTTTTTGTTTGTTTTTTATAAATTCTAGAATTATTTACAATCTCAGAATAGACTTGAAAAATCAGGTTGTAAATGTTGCAAATAGTTATAAAAGCATGCTTGAAAAAATACTTAAGGATTCATTAAAAGATCCCGACTCAAGTGGTATTGAAGATATTATTTTTTTTCAAAACCATTTTGTAAAAACAATTGATTTTCCAATTGTCTTTGAGTCTGATGGAGTTTTCTTTATGAGCCAGCCAGAAGATTTGAAAAATCACCCAGATATAAATAATATTATAGAAAATATGGCCAACAGTTTTGAGCCAATTAATATTGAGGTTTTTGATGATAATCGAGGAGTAGCTTTTAGATATAAGCTGTATTATGGTGATCCTGACTTTGTATCTTTGATTAGGCTTGTTCCTTTTATTGAAGGGTCTATAATTATGGGATTTATTATTATTATAGGATTGGTTTACTATGTGTCTAAAAAAAATGTTGAAAATGCATTATATGTTGGAATGTCAAAAGAAACAGCTCATCAGCTGGGTACACCTGTATCTTCTTTGCTTGGATGGGTTGAGCAGATGAAGAAGGTAGATGTTGATAGAAATATTATTAGACATATAGAGCAAGATACGTATAGATTGAGAGAGATTTCTGATAGATTTTCTAAGATTGGCTCCAAAGTTAGGCTTAAGATTATCAATGTTTCACAATTATTAGATGGTATTTTGAGTTATTCTCGTGACCGAGCTCCTAAGACTAAAAAAATTAAGATTTATTCAAATTATGAAAAAAATATAGAATTAAAAGGAAATAAGGTCCTGCTTGTATGGGCTTTTGAAAACATAATTAAAAATGCTATAGATGCCATAAAAAATGAGGTAGGCGAAATTACAATAAGTGTTCATTCTACTTCATCTAATAAACATATAATTGACTTTAAGGATTCAGGTATTGGAATATCAATTATTGACAAGGATCGTATATTTTTGCCTGGATATAGTACAAAAAAAAGAGGATGGGGAGTTGGTTTAAGCTTATCTAGAAGGATAGTAGAAGAAATCCACCTTGGAAAAGTCTTTGTTTTTAGCTCTGGTCAGAGCGGAACAATAATAAGAATTATTATCTAAGTATACCTAACAACAATCTTTTTGCGTTATCACAAGCCAACAAAAAAATATTTTTGTTGCTTTGTAATGGGTAAATATATTATTATTGTGGGAGAGTGTGGGGGATTATCCCATAAATATACTATGGATGAAAAAATTAAAATATCGTTTACCGGGGAGTATTACAATACCCTTGATTCAAAAAACCGTCTAAGTATTCCGGCTAAATTTAGAAAGGCTTTGAATCCCATTAATGACCGCACGTTCGTTCTCACGCGTGGATTTGATAGATGCCTCCTCCTATATCCTGTGAATGAATGGAACAAAGTAGAAGAACAACTTAGTTTTCTTAGTTCTATGAAAGGCCGACACAGAGATTTTGTCAGATCCATCGTGAGATACGCCACTTATTTGCAATATGATTCTCAGGGAAGAATTTTAATTCCTGAGAATCTTTGCAATTTTGCTGGAATAAATAAAGAGGTAGCTGTCATTGGAGTTATAAAAAAAATAGAATTATGGTCTTTGGATGAGATTTCTGGTAAATCTCAAGATGATTTGAGTGAATTTGAAGACTTAGCGGATGAAATAAACTTTTAATTTTGAAAGAAAGCGCCCCTATTGCTCATCAACCAATTATGAAAGATGAGGTTGTAGCGCATTTAGTAACTAATCGATCTGGTATATATTTAGATTGTACTGTTGGGTTTGGGGGGCACGCTAATGAAATTATTAAAAAATTAAATGATGATGGAAGGTTGATTGGGTTGGATTGTGATCCAGATGCTTTTAGCTATTGCATTGAAAAGTTTCATAAAATGAATCATAAAATAAAAATATTTAAAAGCAATTACTCTGACTACGATAAAATTCTAAATAAACTTAAAATAAGCCAAATTGATGGTGCTTTGATTGATTTAGGCATTTCTTCTTACCAGATAGATGAGCCTGGGAGAGGCTTTTCATATAGATATGATGCACCTCTAGATATGCGTTTTGATACTAATTATAAGCTAAAAGCTTCTGATGTTCTTAATACCTATAGCAAAGAGAAATTATCTCTTGTTATAAAAAACTATGGAGAGGAAAGAAATTACCGAAATATAGCGAGATCAATTTCTATCTATTCTAAGAAGGGTTTAATGAATACAACCTATGATCTTAAAGATGCTGTAAAAAAGGCTGGCTACAGAGGGAGTTTGACCAAGGTTTTATCTAGAGTTTTTCAATCAATAAGGATAGAAGTCAACAGTGAGTTTGAAAAAATAAAAAGTATTATTGAGTCTTTGCCTAATAGGATAAAAATCGGAGGTAGATTAGCTTTTATAACCTTCCATTCTTTGGAAGACAGGATTGTAAAAAGAGCTTTGCTTGAAATGGATGGAAAAAGTATTGAAGATATTTATGGAAAAAGAAAAATTAAAATTATGAACAAAAAAGTTATAAAGCCTTCTCGTGAAGAAGTTTTGTCAAATAGAAGGTCTAGAAGTGCAAAGCTAAGAGTTGTTGGAATCGTATGATTTTCAAGAATTCAAAAAGAAAAACAAAAGCAAAAAATGTTTTAAATAAAGGCAGCAATATACTATTTACAATTGGATTTTCTTCATTTGTTTTTATAGGAGGTTTCGTCTATTTGTTTTTATTGCAGCAAACAAAGAGTATGACTAAAAGCAAAGAAAATAACAAGGTTTTAATAGCGCAATTGAAAATGAAGACCGATCAACTTCTAGAAGAATATGATTTTTTAAATTCAAATGAAAACATACTAAGACTGGCAAGAAAATATTATGGGAAAAATGTAAAACAAGTTCCTCCCAAGGGGGTTATTTACCATTGAGAGCAACAACACTATATAAATATCATATAAAAAGATTAAGGTTGGTCTTTGTCTTTATTGCTATTTCTATTATGGTATCTGCTTTGAAAACATTATACGTTCAATTATTTAAGTATCAAGAATTGAATATTGTTAAGAATATAGAGGTTAGTGGTAAAAGAGGAGGTATCTACGATAGGAATGGTGCTAAGCTTGCCTATGATATTGCTATGTATGAATTATTTGTAGAAAAAAATAATGGATATGATTACAAGGCTGTGTCAAGTTTTATGAATAAAAACTTTGATTTAGATTACGATGTTTTTGATTCTTTATCTAATGTGTCTAATAATTATTTTTCCTTAGCTAAATCAGTTACTGCAGATAAAATAAATTTAATAAATGATGAAATTAAAAATATTCAAGGCTTAAGAGTTTCTAAAAAATATATTGGAAGATACTATCCCAAAAACAATTTAAGTTCTCAGTTAATTGGCAAATTCTCAGGAAAGGAAAACAAAAAAGGCTTGTGGGGTGTAGAATTTGTGATGGATGATGTTTTGGCAGCAAAAAAAGACTCGATTGCATTCAAGGTTTCATCTAGAGGTAGTGTATATGCACCTTATAGTGAATATGATTACGACAAACTATCAGGCAATGATGTTTCGCTTACTATAGATGTTTTATATCAACGGATTTTAGAGTCAGAGCTATATAGGCAGCTTAATGTAATAGGAGCTGAATCTGCGAATGGATTGATTATTAACCCTTATAATGGAGAGATTTTAGCATTAGCATCTATTCCAAACATTAACTTAAATAATGATATCCCTAGAAATAATGATGCGTACAGAGATTACTCAACATTTTATGACTACGAGCCTGGTTCGACATTTAAAATATTTCCAGTATTAACAGGAATAGAAAATAAAATAATATCATTAGATGATAAATATTTTTGTGAAAATGGAGCTTACAAAGATCCTAAATCGAAACGAAAAATTACAGACCATATAGGTTATGATACATTAAGTGTATCAGAAATATTAAGTGTATCTAGCAATATTGGGATTGCAAAAATAGCTTCAGACATTGGTCAGAGTAAGGTTTATAATATGATGAAGGTTTTTGGCATTGGTCAGAAAACAGGTATTGAAAAATACCAAGAATCTTGTGGAAGGTTGAAAGAAATTGATGATTGGGATAATTATTCATTGGCTTCAATATCTATGGGGCAAGAAATTTTATCTAACAATTTGCAAATTGCGATGGCTTATGCAGCGTTAGCTAATGGAGGGTATCTTTTGAAACCACGTTTAATAAATCCGACCAATTCAGACTTAGAAATAATTCGTAAAGTTTCAGATGCCAGTTCAATCAATTTGGTAATTGAGGCATTAAAATCAGTAGTGTCTATAGGCACCGCTTCATCTCTTAAAAAAGATTATTGCATGTATGGCAAAACAGGGACTGCAGAAATATATGATATAGATGTTGGAGATTATTCTGACTCAGAATACATATCAACATTTGCAGGAGTTTTTCCTTGTAAAAATCCAAAATTAGTATGTGTCGTAAGTTTTCATAAAACATCCGAAGATTATAGATGGGCTGGTGTGAGCGCAGCTCCTGTAGTTCAAAATATTTTTGAAGATATTTTTATAGAAGATAGGGATTTTTTAATAGGTATGTTTAATGAATCTGAATGACATTTTAAAAGGTATCGATTTCAAAGGAAATGTTGACCCTAATCAGGAAGTAAATGGGGTTCGCTATGATTCTAGAAAAGTAAAAAAAGGAGTTTGTTTTGTAGCATTAGAAGGTCAGAAATATGATGGACATAATTATATATCGGATGTAATCGAAAAAGGTGCAAGTGCAATAATTATTAATAATAGTAGTAGTAGAGGGATTAGTGAATCTAATATAAACATGGTACGTGTGAGTAATACTCGAAAAGCTTTATCAAAAATTTCAGCAAACTTTTTTGGCCATCCTTCTAGAGATATGAAAGTGGTAGGTGTTACGGGAACTAATGGAAAAACTACAGTATCACAAATTACAAAGTCTATTTTGGAAGAATTAAATCAAGCTTGTGGTGTTGTTGGAACTCTTGGTTTTTCCTATGATGAAGAATATTTAAGCACTGGTTTTACTACTCCTGAATCTGCAGATTTGCAAAGTATTTTAAAGTCTTTTAGTGATGCTCATATCAGTACTGCTGTATTAGAGGTTTCTTCACATTCATTGGTTCAGCATAGGGTTAATGATATAGATTTTGACGTATCTATATTTACAAATCTAACTCAAGATCACCTTGATTATCATGTTGATATGGAAAGCTATTTTAGAGCAAAAGAAAAATTATTTTTAGATTTAAATAGAGGGATATCGATTATAAATATTGATGATTTGTATGGAATGAGAATATTCAACTCTTTATCTAAAAACAAAATATCATATGGCTTCAATCCTGATGCAGACATATCTATATTGAAAAAACGGGCTGCATTTAATAGGACTAGTTTTAGTATAAGTTTATTTGGTGATTCTTTTGACTTAGAAACTAATTTAATTGGAGATTTCAATCTATTAAATATAGCTTCATCTATTGGATGCCTTATATCTTTAGGGTATCAATCAAACGATGTAATTGAAAAAATAAATAAAATTGACTTTAATGTTCCGGGAAGGATGGAGTTGGTGTATAGTGGTTTAAATAGAAGTATTTACGTTGATTATGCTCATACTCCTGATGCCTATAAAAATATTTTTACATCCATAAAAGCGATCAATCCTAATTGGAAATTAATTTCAGTTTTTGGATGTGGTGGCGAGAAAGATAAAGATAAGCGCTCTAAGATGACTGAAATAGCGATTAGTTTTTGTGATTATGTGATTATCACATCAGATAATCCAAGGAATGAGAACTTAGATAATATTATCAATGATATGGTTAAGGGTATTAAATCTAATGCATATAATGTTGTCAGAAATAGATTTGAAGCTATCAAAGAAGGTATTAATAGACTTTCAGATAAAAGTATATTGCTGGTTCTTGGTAAGGGAATAGATAACTATGAGATTATAGGAAAAGAAAAGATTCCTTTTAGTGATATAGAAACAATAAAGAAGTATATCAAATGAGAGTAGATATTAAGGATAGCGGTTTAATTAATAAAGTGCTTAGCAGATTACTAAAAAATAATATTAATTATAACTTTAGAGGTATATCTATAGATTCTAAAAAAATAAAGAAAAAAGATATCTTTATTGCACTTCAGGGCACTAAAAGTCATGGAGCTGATTTTTTGGATGATATGCTCCTTAATAAATTATCATTAGTCATTTCAGATAAACCTATAGATAATAAAAAAGTTTTTTTAGTTAAGGATTCTAAAGTTTTTTTACATGAATTTGCTAAAAATTTTAGAATTAGTTTGAATTCAAAATTTATTTGTATAACTGGTACTAATGGAAAAACTTCAACTAAAAATCTTTTAGTTGACTTTTTGAAAAGCAAGTATAGTATTGATTTTTCAAGGGGAAACTTTAATTCTACAACAAGCTTGCCTCTATCGATACTTTCTTTTGATAATAAATCAGACTATTCTGTGCTTGAGATGGGTGCTAGTAAAAGCAGCGAAATTGAAGTGTTGTCAATGATTTCAAGTCCAAACATAGGGTTGGTCACCAATATATCTAATGGTCACTTAGAAGGTTTTAAAAGTTTTGATGATTTGGTTAATACAAAAATGGCTCTTTATGAATTTTTGGCTGAAAATAATGGCATCTACTTTTTAAATAAAGATGATTCTAGTATTGGCAGGTATTCTGATTTTAATTCAATTAGAAATGTTATTTCATTCTCAGCTACTAATCAAGATTCTAATTATTTTGCTAGTTTGTCTGATTTGAATAAAGGTTTCATAGGCATAGGCGATTATATTTTTAAAGTTCCTTATAAAACCAAAGCGTTTGTTTATAATTTTTTATCTTCTTATTCGATAGCTTCTTATTTAGGTGTATCTGATGATATGATTCAACAATCTTTGAATAATTTTAAGTTGCCATCTGGAAGAGGAGATATTCTAAAGGTGGGTGATATAGTAATAATCAATGACTCATATAATGCTAATCTGGAATCAATGAAGTATGGCATATCTTCTATTAGTTCAGATGATTATAATAATAAAAAAGTTGTTTTAGTTTTAGGTGATATGCTGGAGCTTGGAGAGTATAGTGTAAAAATCCACAAAGATTTAGGGCAATATATTAGTAGTCTGAACTATGTAGATACGGTATATGGTGTGGGATGTTTAATTGAGGAAACTATTAATTCAATAAACAATTCTAAAATCAATAAAAAATACTTTTCAAGTAAAGAATCCTTAATTGAAAGTCTTAAAAATCATGAAAGATATAAGGTTTACTATTTTAAAGGTTCTAGAGGTATGCGTATTGATGATATAATAAATGGAGTATTTGGCAATGTTATATGAAATCCATAATATTTTTGATTTTAACTTTAAACTATTTAGTTATATATCCTTTAGGGCTATTTTGTCATTTATATCAGCTCTAATTATAAGCTTCTTCATCGGGTCCATAATTATCCGCACACTCAAGTTTCACTTTATAAGTGAAATAATTAGAAAAAATGGGCCTGAATCTCACCAAAAAAAAGAAGGTACACCTACAATGGGGGGAATAATTATTTTATTTTCTGTTATTCTCCCCACTGTCCTCTTTTCAGATATTAGTAATTTTTATGTTCAAATAACAATTATAGCAACAGTATTAATGGGCATAACAGGGTTGATTGATGATTACTTAAAAGTTGTTAAAAAATATCCTAAGGGTCTTATTGCAAGATATAAGATTTTGATGCAAATCATAGTAGGTCTTTTTGTTTCAATAATGTTAATAAATAAAGACTTAGAAAATAACTATTTTTATCGTTCAGATATTTTGAATCAAATTGACTTGAATTATCAACAAAGAGATTACGTAGATACTGAATTTAATTTTTCAAATACAGAGATTTCAATTCCCTTTTTACCAGATAAAAGATTTTCAACTGCTAAGAAAATTGAAGATAGAGTATTGCTGGCTAATGAGCAAAAAGGAATTTTAAATATAAGTGAAAAAATCCCAAATGGTTCTTTAGAAATTGGTCTTTTTCTAATAATTCTAACTATTTTTGTTATATCGGGAAGCTCTAATGCAATAAACTTAACTGATGGGCTTGATGGTTTAGCTGTTGGATTGTGCGCAACTGTATTTTTTGGATTAGGGGTTATTTCGTATTGCTCAGGACATTCAAGTTTTAGCTCATATTTAAATATTACTTATATAAGTGAAGTTGGTGAATTGTCTATTTTTTGTATGTCTATGCTAGGCGCCTGCTTAGGATTTTTATGGTACAATTCATATCCTGCTGAAATATTTATGGGTGATACAGGCTCTTTGGCTTTAGGGGCTGCTATTGGTACAATTGCAGTAATTCTTAAAAAAGAGATACTATTAATTTTTATGGCAGGAGTTTTTGTTATTGAAGCTTTGTCTGTTATTCTTCAGGTTGGATTTTTTAAATATTCTAAAATCAAGAATGGAAAAGGTAAAAGGTTGTTTTTAATGGCACCTTTGCACCATCATTTTGAATTAAAAGGTATGCATGAAAGTAAAATAGTTATAAGGTTTTGGATATTAGGAGTTTTATTAGTTCTTCTTTCATTAATAACAATGAAGGTTCAGTAATGGGTGATTTTCTCATAGGAGTATTAGGTGCGGGTAAATCAGGTGTCTCATGTGTCAATTTAGCATTAAAAAAAGGGTACAGAGTTATCTTAAGTGATGTTTCTGAAAATATTAAAATTGAAATAAAGAGTCATAAAAATTTAATTATAGAAAAAGGCACACATTCAAGAAAGTTGTTGGATTGTGATCTAATTGTTATTAGTCCAGGCATTTCTAACGATATCAGTATAGTTAAAAAAGCTATAAAAAATAAAATTGATGTAATTAGTGAAATAGAATTTGCCAGCTGGTTCACTAAATCAGATATAATTTCTGTAACAGGTTCTAATGGTAAGTCTACGACTGTTTCGTTATTAAATCATATTTTTTTAAAAGCAGGCTATGATAGTTTTTTAGGTGGTAATATTGGTACTGCATTTTCAGAAAATGTAGCCCATGAGTTGAATAGGAAATTTAAGAAGCCAATTCATATTTTGGAGCTAAGTAGTTTTCAGATTGAGAATCTTAAAAAATTTAAATCTAAAGTTTCTTGTATAATGAATATATCTGAAGATCATTTAGATAGATATGAGAGTCTAGATCATTATATTGACACGAAACTTAGTTTAGTTAATTTTTCAGAAAAAACAATTTATAATTCAGGTGATAAATATATAGTTAGCAGATTAAATCAAATATATAATGATAATACATTGGAAGATATTCAATGCATATACAAAATAAATGCAAATAGCATATATTGTGTTAATACAAAAAAAGATTTAATTTCATTAGATGAAACTAAAATGATGGGTTGTCATAATTTGTTTAATATTGCATTTGCATTTGCAGTTGCGAATTTATTTGATATAAGTGATAATGTAATAATTGAAGCTGTTAGAAGTTTTAGGCCTCTAAAACACAGACTTGAATTTGTCTCTTTATTAAACAATATTAGATATTACAACGATTCAAAATCAACGAACATAGACTCTACGGTAAAGGCATTGGAAAGTTTTAATGATAGTATTGTTCTTATATTGGGTGGAATCAATAAAGGGTTTGATTTTAATGAGCTTATTCCAAGTCTTAGATTTGTTGAAAAGATTTATGCTTATGGTCGTAGCGGAAAAGATATAACTAATAATCTTAAGGATATTATCAATATAAAATATGTAAAAAATTTTAAAGAATGCGTACTGTCTGCAATAGATTTTGCTAATAAAAGTAGAAATAAAAATGTATTACTTTCTCCTGCATGTGCTAGTTTTGATCAATTTGAAAATTATGAAGAAAGAGGTGATTTGTTTAAGCAAATTGTGATGGAGCAAGTATGTTGAGATATAATGATGTGCTGCTTCATACTGTAATATTTTTAATATCAGTAGGTCTTGTTATGGTTTATAGTGCTAGCACGAATCCTCTTGCGTCTGAGGTTTCAGGGCTATCAATATTGGTCAAACAAATTATTTGGATTGCAATAGGATCTTTTATGTTTCTTGTCGCTAGTCAAATTAATTATAAAAAGCTTATAAAATTATCAAAGGGTTTTTTATTGCTTTCTATATTTTTCGTTATTCTAGGTTATATTACAAGCTATGGTTCAACCACTGCAAGGTGGGTAAGCTTGTTTGGAGCTAATCTTTTTCAGACATCAGAGCTTGCTAAAATAGCAATTATAATATTTACTGCATCATTTATAGATAATAATAAACGAAAAATATCAGACTATAATTTTATGATTAAGAATTTTTATCCGTACATAGTGATTCTTCTGGGCTTGATTTTATTGCAACCAGATTTAAGTTCTTCATTTATGATTGCAGCAATTGTTTTTACTATGTTGTTTGTTGCTGGTCTTGATTTTAAGCAGATAAAGTTTTTGATTATATCAGGTTTTATTCTATTTGTTAGCAAGTTTGGTGTTCTGCCTTTAATCTATAGTAATAATAGTTATGATTTTCAGCAAAATAGATTTTTTGGGTTTATTTCAGGCTCATCAACTCAACAGCAAAACTCAATTGATAGTATTGCTTCGGGTGGACCATTAGGTCTTGGTCTTGGACAAAGCATGTGGAAAGGAGACTATGTGGCTTTACCTCAGACTGATTTTATATTTTCTGTGATTACATCTGAGTTAGGTATGTTTGGTTTTTTGATTTTGTTTGTATCCTTTATTGTATTTTTTTTAAGAGGTATAAGTATTGTAAAAGAGAGTAAAGATGTTTTTGGTATGTTTTTAGCATTAGGGATAACTTTAAATATAACTTTTTACTTTGTAGTCCATGTTGGTTATAACATAGGTCTGTTACCAACAACCGGGCTACCTCTTCCATTTGTTAGTTATGGGGGTTCTCACACACTTTTTAATTTAATTCAGGTAGGTCTCTTATTAAGCATATCATCTAAGATTAAAAATGAAAGATAAAATAAAATATAATATAATTATTGCAGGTGGAGGTACCGGTGGGCATTTAATTCCAGCTTTTTCGATTGCAGATGCACTGAAATTAAATCCTTCTTTTAAGGGTGAAGTTCAATTTGTTGGCTCTAAGTATGGCTTAGAGTCAAAATTATACGCTAAAAGAAAAGAAAAGAGTCATATAATTGATATTAGAGGAATAATAAGAACTATAAGTTTATACAGTACTTATCAGAATGTAATAGTTTTACCCTTAAAATTTATTTTTGCATTAATTAGAGTCTTTAAAATATTTGTTAGATTTAAGCCACATATTGTGATAGGAACTGGAGGATATTCAAGCGCAATTCCTTTATTAATTGGGTTTTTGCTAGGTATCAAAATAGTACTACAAGAACAAAATGCCGTATTAGGTCTTGTTAATCGTATTTTTTATAAAGCAGCAGATATTGTTTTTTTTGGTTTCACTCCTTCATATATTGATAAAAAAAGTAATTATATTGTTACAGGCAATCCAATCATAAATAACATTAAGAATATTGATTTTAAAGCTTTTAAAAATGAAATAAAGTTTAAGGATAATTTTACAGTTTTTATATTAGGAGGAAGTCAAGGTTCAGCTCCAATTAATAGCCATTTTCTGAAAAAATATAATGATTATTTAAAAATGGGAATCCAAATTGTATGGCAATGTGGTGATAAAAATTTAGAAGAAATAAATAAAAAGGTTCAGTCCAATAATATTCATTTGTTTGGCTTTACAAATAGTATTGATAAATATTATAGAATTTCAGATCTCGTTATTTCTAGAGCAGGAGCTTTAACTATTTCAGAGCTTTCTTTTTATAAAAAAGCATCTATATTGATACCTTTTCCTTTATCTGCAAATAATCACCAGGTAAAAAATGCGGAATACTACATGTCTAAAGGTGCGTCTGAAATTGTTTTTCAAAATGAATTAAAGGAAGGTTTGTTAGAGAATAAGGTGAAAAGAATGTATGAAAATAGAGATATTATAAAAAAAATGGAGAAAAAAAGTTCTGATATTGTTGTTGGAGATGCGGCTAGTCATATAGTGTCTGAAATATTGAAATTAAACATAAAATGATATATGGTTAATTTGGGAAAAATAAAAAAAGTTCACTTTATTGGAGTAGGTGGAATTGGCATGAGTGGTATGGCCGAGTTGCTTATTAGATTAGGCTATACTATTAGTGGGTCAGATATAAAGAGTAATGATAGAACTGAATCTTTAAAGTCTATTGGCGTAGAAGTATTTATTGGGCATAGTCAGCAAAATGTTCAAGATTCAGATTTGGTTGTTTATTCTTCAGCAATAGATGTTAATAATGTAGAAATAATTTGTGCTGCTAAATCAGGTGTCCCAGTTATAAAGAGGGCTGAAATGCTTGCAGAGCTAGTTAGATTGAAACCTTTAAGTATTGGTGTTTCAGGTACTCATGGAAAGACTACAACATGCTCTCTTATAGGTAGTGTTTTACATTCTGCAAAAAAAGATCCTACCTTGGTTGTGGGGGGTATAGTTAAAGGTTTTGGTACAAATGCTATATCTGGCAAGGGAGATATCATTGTTGTTGAGGCTGATGAGTTTGACAAAACTTTTTTATCAATTTTGCCAGTTATTTCAGTAATTAACAATATAGAAAAAGAGCATTTAGATTGTTATGATAATTTTGAAGATTTAAAGGAATCGTTCGTAAAATTCATGAATAGTGTCCCTTTTTATGGTTTTTCTATGGTAAATGTTGACGATAGGACTATCAATCAAATTATAAAAAAAGGTAAACGTTCAATTATAAGGTATGGAATAGAAAAAGATGCAGATTACATGGCTAAAAATATTTCCTTCAAAGAAAACTATTCGATTTACGATTTATATTATAAAAATAGCAAATTAGGAACTATAAATTTATCTATTCCTGGAAAACATAATATATACAATTCTTTATGTGCAGCAAGTATTTGCCTCGAGCTTGGATTAGATTTTAGTGTTATTGATAAATCATTTAGAACTTTTGAAGGAATTAAAAGAAGATTTGATTTGAAGTTTAAAGATAAACGTACTATTTATATAGATGATTACGCACATCATCCAACTGAAGTTGAGGCTACAATTAAAGCTGCAAAAGGGGGATGGCCTAAAAGAAAAATTATTTCAGTTTTTCAACCGCACCTATATTCAAGAACTAAACTTTTCTATAAAGATTTTGCAAAATCATTGTATGATTCTGATAAAATAATACTGCTTGATATTTATGGAGCAAGAGAAAAAGAAAATAAGGAAATCTCTTCTGATTTGATTAAAAATGAAATTGTTAAGATGGGGCATGAAAAATGTGTTCTTATAAAAGAAGAAAATCTAATAGATGAGCTTAGAGCTTCTAATGATGATGATAATGTGATAATTACAATGGGTGCAGGCGATTTATGGCTGAAAGGAGACGAGATTATTAGATGGTTATCAAATGAATAAGAAACATCAAAATTATATTTTAGAAAACTATAAGGACATTGCATTATTGAACGCCCCTATGGATAAGCATACAACTTTTGGGGTTGGTGGTTATGCTAAAGTACTATTATTGCCAAATAAGTTATTTGAAGTTAAAGAAATTTTAAAATATACAAAAAAACATTCTATTAATGTCTTTTTTACAGGCTCCGGATCTAACATCCTTGTTAGTAAAAATGGTTTCAACGGTATAGTTGTAAGTTTAAAAAAGGCATTCAAAAATTTAAATTTTTTAGATGATGGCCATATAATATGTGGTGCAGGAGTAATGCTTGGCAATATGGTTAGAGAGGCAATGAAAAGAGGAATAAAAGGCTTAGAAAGTCTTTCTGGTGTTCCTGGAACATTGGGAGGTGCATTATATATGAATGCAGGTGCTTATGGATCTGAAATTTCAAATTTCTTTGTTTTAGCAAGAATGGTTAATATGGATGGAGAAGAAAAAATAATAGAAAAAAAAGATGTTGATTTTTCATATAGAAAATCAAGCTTCCCAAAAGGAAGTTTGCTTTTTGAAGCAAAATTTAAATGCTTTAAAGGTGATTTAGATAAGATTAAAGAAAAGAAGATGAGATTTTCAAATTCTAGAAGAAATAATCAGCCACTTAGATATCGTTCTGCAGGAAGTGTGTTTAAAAATCCTAGTGACAAATTAGCAGCAGGTTATCTTATTGAAAAAACTGGTCTTAAAGGTATTAGTAAAGGAGGTGCGATGATTTCAGATAAGCATGCAAATTTTATTGTTAATCTAGGTGGTGCAAATTCTGATGATGTTTTGTTTTTAATTAACCTTATAAGGAAAAAAGTGTATCAAAAGTTTAATGTTTTGCTGGAATTAGAAATTAAATTAGTTGGTTTTGATGCATTTGACCTAGATAGTTATGAAGTATAGAAAACACATAATAAGATTTTTTTGGCTAATAGCAAGTTTTTCTTTTTTTACTTTAATAATAATTGATTATAAGAATTTCAGTCATTCATTAAAGAAAAAACATAAAAAATCATTAATTGATAAAGATTTTGTATCTGTTTTTGGTAATAAATACGTTCCTAATGATAGGATTTTAAATATAGTTCAAGATTCTACGAAAAACTTCTATAATTATTTAATTAAAGAGTTAAAAATAATTGATGTCTCTAATAGTAAAAAATTAATTCTAGTAAAAGAAGATGCGCCAAGATTTATTTTTAAAAACATTGTTTATTTAGAGTCAGGTAATAAAGTTGTAAACAATAGAGTTGATTCATTAAGCTTGAATATCCCATATTTAAGATGCATTAAAAACACTTCTGATTTATCAGATGGAGTGTTGTCTCTTACTAATTATATGGCATCTTCTTTTCAGGGCTCGTATTCTGAATTTAGTAATATAAAATATTCATCACAAAATATCTTAAGTATAGTTATTGATAGTTGTGAAGTAATCTTAATGGATTCAAAAAATGAGAAATTCAATAAACATAATATTCTTGAAAAAGTAAGAATCTTAAAAGAATTTGAACAACAGTCAATATTTACTTTTAAGGAACTTGATAAAATAGATTTGAGATGGAGAGATAAAATTTTTATAAATAAAATATAAGAGGTTTTTAATGTCAGGCAAAAAAATAATAACAGGGATAGATGTTGGTACAACAAAAATAGTTTCGATAATAGCTGAGTACGATGATGACATGATTTCAATTGTTGGTTTAGGAGAGAGTAAGTCAAATGGTTTAGAAAGAGGTGTAATTGTTAATATTGAAAAAACTATTAAATCCTTACAAGATGCTATTTTCGAGTCTGAAAAACAATGTAAGCATAAAGTTGAATCAGTATTTATTGGCATATCTGGAGATCATATTAGGTGCGGAAATGGTAATGGAGTTCTTTCAGTTAGTGATACTAATATGTCAATAGGTAAAGTTATTGAAGAAGATGATAAGAAAAGAGTTCTGCAGTCAGCTAAGCCAGTAAACCTTCCATTAGATAGAAGAATACTTCATGTTTTATCTCAGCATTATAAGGTTGATGACAGGCAAGAGAATATTGTGGATCCATTGGGCTTAACTGGTAATCGATTAGAAGCAAATGTTCATTATGTTACAAGTTCTAAGAAAACAGAGAATGATTTTATAACATGTTTCAATGAGTTAGATATTGATATTAATGGATTTGTTTTGGAGCCACTTGCTTCGTCATATTCAATTTTAAATAATGACGAAAAAGAACTAGGTACGATAATGATAGATATAGGAGGAGGAACAACTGATGTGGTAATTTGGAAAAATGGAGGGATTAAGCATACATATATTGTTCCTAAAGGAGGACAAATTTTAACTCGAGATATAGCCACAGTTTTTAAATGTAGTATTAGTGCTGCAGAAAGATTGAAGATTAAGTACGGATGTGCTGTAGAAGGTTTAGCGAAAGATGAGAATGTTATTGTTAAATCTAGAGATGGTATTGATAAAGAAATTAATTTACAAGTTTTGTCAAAAGTTATTCAGGATAGAATGGTTGAGATTTTAAGAGAAGTAAAATTTGAAATTGAGAAACATATATCGATCAATCAATTGAGTTTTGGGATTGTGATTACTGGAGGAGGAGCGAAGCTTTGTAATATTTCAGAAATTGCTGAGAATATTTTTAAAACCAATATTAGAATAGGTAGCCCATCAAAGATTGATTCTATTAACAATAGAATTTTTAATCCTAGATACTCAACTTCTATAGGTCTTATACATTATGCAGCAGACAATAAAGATAGAATATCCAATTCAATTCATAAAAATTCAAATATTTTTCAAGTGTTTTTTAGGAATATAAAAGATTTATTTAATTAAATAAGGAGATAAAGATGTTAATAGAGCCAGGAGATTTTAAAAATCAAAAAGCAAAAATATTTATAGTGGGAGTAGGAGGTGCTGGAGGTAATGCTATAAATAGAATGATTGATGATGGAATGACAAATGTAGAATTTGTAGCAATTAACACAGATGCTCAAGATTTAGAGCATAATAATTCTCAGATTAAATTGCAAATAGGTAAAGAGCTTACAAAAGGTTTAGGAGCAGGTGCTAATCCTTCAACTGGAAAAAAAGCTACTGAAGAAAATAAAGATGTAATTTTAAAGTCAATTAAATCAGCAGATATGGTTTTTATAGCTGCAGGTATGGGTGGTGGTACAGGAACAGGTGCAGCTCCTGAAATTGCAAAAATTGCAAGAGAGAATGGTGCTCTTACAGTTGGTATTGTTACGAAGCCATTTAGATTTGAAGGTCCAGTACGTAAAAAAAGGGCTTTAGATGGTATAAAAGAGTTAAAGAAGAATTGTGATACTTTATTGGTAATACCTAATGAAGTATTATTAGGTATTATAGATCCTAATACTACCGTAAACGAATCCTTTAAATTAGCTGACAGTGTTTTAAAGCAGGCTGCTAAGGGTATTTCTGAATTAATTAATAATCCTGGAAATATTAACACTGATTTTGCTGATGTTAAGGCAACTATGGTTAACATGGGGGATGCTTTAATGGGTACAGGAATTGCACGCGGGGAAGAGCGAGCTATTCTTGCAGCTCAAGAAGCTATAAATTCACCATTATTGCAAGATACTAGTATTAATGGAGCTAAGCATTTATTACTTCATATTGCAGGTCCGACAGATATGAAAATGAATGAGATGGTTGATGCCGCAGATATCATTTATGAAGAAGCCGGTGGAAATGCCAATGTAATTTTTGGATGTGTTACAGATAGTAGACTTGATGAAAGTCAAGAAATTCATGTTACTGTAGTTGCAACAGGTATAAATAACGAGGATTTTATTAAAGAAAATGGTTCTGATTACTATAATAAATACATAGAGTCCAATGATTATTATGATAAAAAAGAACTTGAAGATAGTAAAAACGATAAATTTGTTGTTGATGGTAATAAAAATAATAGTGATAATATTAATAACAAAATTAATAACAGTCAGTTAAGTTTTAGTGAAGATAAAGATATTAAAGATGAGGTTAGTTATAGATTTGGAGAGGAAGATGATGTTGATATTCCTACTTATTTAAGGAATAGTAACTAATCTATCATATTTATTATTAAAAATAATATTATAATAAACATTATTGCAATTACAGTTATTGCAACTTCTTTGTAGTTTTTGGAGGTTTTTATTAAATCTAAGGTAGTAACTATGTTTTTTGGTGTATCTTTGTCCAAATTTTTTTCTTCGAATTCTTTTTGGGTTTTTTTATAGGAACTTTTTTCACCCGTTGTGTATACTTCATATTGATCAAGTATATCATTGTAATCAATTCCAATATAATTGCAGTAAGATCTTAAAAATAATCGTGTGTATACATTAGGTAGTAATGTAAAATCTCCATTTTCTATTCCTTCTAGATACTTATTATTTATTTTTGTGTATTCAGATATTTCTTTAAGAGATATTTTTTTCGCAATTCTCTTTTTCTTTAGTTCTTCATAAAAATTTATAGTTGTATCATTCATTAATATCTCAATTTAATAGCATTAATTTAATCAAATTATTTGATAATTTTTAAATCAATTAATATTTTGTTTATTTTTGATAAAGGTAGACCCATTACATTTTCATAATTTCCAATAATGTAATCGATAAATAAACAGCTTCCATCTTGTATTCCATAGCTTCCTGATTTATCATATGGATGGTATTCTGTAATATAAGATTTTATTTGTTGTTCAGTTATTTTTAAGAATTTTACCTTAGTTTCTTCAGAAAAAGTAATATTTATTTTATTTTTAAAAGAAATAATTGATATTCCGGTAAAAACGGAATGTTCTTTATCACTTAAAGATTGTAGCATTTTGGATGCGCTTTTGAAATTTAATGGTTTTTCTAGGATTTTATTTTTTAAATAAACAATAGTATCAGCGCCAATTATAATGTCATCTGGGTATTTTTTAGCTACTAAGTTTGCTTTCAATGTTGCAAGTTTTTCACAGTATTCATTTGGTTCTGAAGATTTTTTTATGGATTTCTCATTTAGGTTAGAGTTTGTTACTATAAATGGGACACCTATTTTTTTTAATAGTAATTTTCTTCGCTCACTTTTTGATGCTAATATTATTTTCAATGTATTTTGCTAACTGTTTTTATGATTTCTTGATTAATTCCATTATTTGATTCTATCTGTATTTTTACAACGTATGAACCATTAGGTATTTTTTTATTTTTACTATCTTTTCCATCCCAATAGATAGATGTAAAATTATTAAGTATATCTTTCTCTTCAATTGTTTTAATAAGGTTGCCATTTAAATCAAACACATGAATGTATACGTTAATAGGTCTATTTGAGAATTCAGGATTTTGGAATGTAAAATAAGTTTCATTTGAAAATGGGTTAGGAAAATTTATGAAATTATCAATGATAGTTTTAGAGTAATCCTTATTTACTATATTTAATTTTATATTTTCTATATTATTATTGTTTAAGTTATCCCATGCCTCGAATTGAAGTGTATTGTAACCTGTGTATTGACTAGGTATTTTTATAGTTGTTTTACCAATTCCAGCGCAAACATCAGTATAATATATACTATCTGAATCTATTATATATGATTCTAATTCATCATTAAACCAATATCGCAATCCATGCCCGATACCATTGTAAGAATTTATTCCAGATATGTCTTCTATTGATATATCTAATGTAGATTCAATTGGTACTATGCTATTATCTGATAACGATAGATTTTCATATTTAAATGTAATAATAGGACCATCTGAATCATTTAAATCATTGTAGTTGATATTATTATTTATAATTAATTCATTAAACGCGTGCGATATTCCATTATAAGAATAATTGTCTTGAAAATATAAGCTTGCATCTAATTTACAATTACTACAAGAGATTGCATCTAAGGGAATAGAAAAGCAGGTGTTTGCTGTATAAAAGTCGTTTTCATGAATTATTTGTCCGGGTATTGAATAATTAATTTCTCCATTGCAAGAATTAGTTGGCGTTCCGTATGTAATATTGCCACTTTTACTATCACTAAATTTAATTTTTAGATTACCATAATCATGGTCTGAGTTAGTTATCAAATATTGATGAATTAAATTTATATCATTCGGAAAATAATTTGCGTATTCAGTTTTTTTCGATGAAAAAATCGGTAGAGCGGGATCTCCAAATAAATGAAATTGATGACCTTGGTATGGTTCAATGGAGTTTTGAGTGTCATAATATGTTTCTGTTTTAGCATTTTTTATAATATCACCTATTCTATAAACTCCATTATTTTCAAAATGGACTATATATTGTTGGAATAATTCATCAAGGAAATCACTGTTATATGTTTCTAATATAGCCCTTACAGTTGATATTACTCCTATTGCAGCGCCTTCATTTAAAATAAGTTCTTCTGCAATCGATTCGCTGTTATCGTATTGTCCGAATTTACAAGTTCCAACCACCCATAATCCTAGTTTATCATTAATTGAAATTTGAGATATATCATCTAATGTAAGTATCTTTTCTGCAGATAAGCTTTCTTGATCTCCATGACCTATGTAATTTATTAGCGCTGCTCCGGAATTTATTGCATTTATAATTTTTTGATTTAGTTCATTGTGTGTTAAACCAGTTGCACTCATTGTTGATTCATGATCTATACCATATAAAGTCTTAATACTCATATATGGAGATAATATTTCATATATTTCGTTGGAATTAACGGTGTGTTTTATTTCACATGCTGGATTACTTGAGCTTCCTGGTTTATATTCATCATCAGCAATCAATAATGCTTTGTCTCTCCATGAACCTATTTTAGGATCAATAAGGAATTTTCTTAACTTTTCTGTAAAATTTGATACATTCTGTTTGTTTGAGGATGGTATTCTACCAATAGCAAGGTTTGGGAATGAGATAGAGTTGTTATTTGTTGTATAGAAATCATCTGAGGGAGTGCCTTGAAAGTCATATATAGGAGGAAAAGATGTTTCATCTCCAAGTATTAATAAGTATTTAAGATCAGAGTAGATATTGATTAATTCATTTATGTAATTTTTTATTATAATAGATTTATCATCTCCTAGGTTATAATTTGAAAATATTTGATTACTGGAAAATATTTGCGTATTTAGTTTAAATCTATCATTGACTTCAGAATTATAAAGATTGGCAATAGTTGTAGCTTCATCTACTAGAGTATTATCATATATAATTGCATATTGTACACAAAATATAAATGAGGATATATTTATTAAAAATAATAATTTCATAGTTAATTTATTTGTTAACATAATATAGTTCAGATAAGCGTAAAATAAAATTAATGTAGTATCAATAAATTAAGAATATAAGCTATTAAGCTTTGGGCTAAATTTTGTTAAATTTATACCAATAACTGCATTTTCGTATTCTTCGATTGTTGGAATTCTACCTAAGATTGCAGACAAAACTACAACTGGTGTTGAAGCTAGCAATGATTCGCCTTTTTTTCGGTCCGAGTCTGCAACTACTCTACCTTTAAATAAACGAGTAGAGGTTGACATTACAGTATCTCCTTTTTGAGCCTTTTCTTGATTTCCCATACATAAATTGCAACCAGGTCTTTCAAGGTACATCATATTTTGATAATTTGTTCTAGCAGTATTTTTAGGGTTTCTGTCATCAAATTCAAATCCAGAGTAATCTCGTAGAACTTTCCAGTCACCCTCAGATTTAAGTTCTTCAATAATATTATATGTTGGAGCAGCAACTACTAGAGGTGCATTAAACTTAACTTTTCCATTAGAAGATTCAAGATTGCGAAGCATCTGAGCAAGAATCTTCAAGTCACCTTTGTGAACCATGCAAGATCCTACAAATCCAAGATCTACTTGTTTCTTACCTTTATAGTATGATAACTCTCTTATAGTGTCGTGTGTATATCTTTTTGATATATCCTCGTTTAAAACATCAGGATCTGCAATCATTGGTTGATAAATTTTATCTAAATCAACTTCAAATTCAGCAAAATATTTTGCATTAGAGTCTGGTGATAATGGTGGTTTAGTGTTAGACTCAATCTCTTGAATTCTTTTATTAGCTTTTTCAATAAGACCATTAAGTGATTTATGATTATTATCCATTCCTTTTTCAATCATCATCTCTATTCTGCTTTTTGCAATTTTCAATGATTTGATTAAAGTTTTGCCATCTGAAATACATATAGAAGCTTTTGCTTTCATCTCAGCTGTCCAATCTGTAAAAGTAAAAGCTTGGTCTGCAAGAAGAGTGCCAATATGTACTTCAATAATTCTTCCTTGGAATATATTTTCACCGCTAAACTTACTAAGCATTTGAGATTGTGTAGCATGAACAACATCTCGAAAATCTAAACTTGAATTCATTTCACCCTTAAAAGTAACTTTTACTGATTGAGGTATAGGCATAGAAACTTCTCCTGTAGCAAGTGCTATAGCGACAGTTCCGGAATCAGCTCCAAAAGCAACTCCTTTAGACATTCTTGTGTGAGAGTCACCACCAATAATTATAGACCAGTCATCTACAGTAAGATCGTTTAAAACCTTATGAATAACATCTGTCATTGCATGGTATTTTTCATTTGGGTCACGGCCAGTAACGAGTCCAAAGTCATTCATAAACTTCATAAGACGGGGTATGTTTTTTTGAGACTTTAAGTCCCAAACAGAAGCTGTATGGCATCCGGATTGATAGGCTCCATCGATGATAGGCGAAATTGTTGTAGCAGCCATTGATTCTAGTTCTTGAGATGTCATAAGACCAGTAGTATCTTGAGAGCCAACAATATTTACTTTTACCCGAACATCAGACCCTGCGTGTAAAACTTTACCTGAAGATGAGCCTAGGATATTTTTGTTGAATATTTTCTCAACAGCTGTCAATCCTTGATTTTTATTAAAAATTTCTTTTGAAGTAGCAAATATTTCAGGAGCATCAATGCCTAAAACTTTAGCTGCAAATGTTTGTAATTTTTTACCAAAAACTATTGCATAAGATCCTCCTGCTTTCATAAACTCCATTTTTTGAGGAGTGAAAGATTCTGAAATATCAATTAATTCTGTGTTATTACTATATAATTTTTTATTTATTGTGTTAATTGTAAAAATGGTTCCAGTTTTTACAGAATATACTTCCTCTAAAACCGGATCTCCATTTGAATCTAGGATTTTATTCCTATTTTCATCTTTTTTATTAGACCAGTTTTTAAGGTCGAGGCCTATTCCTCCTGTAACGCTAACTGTTGTTAAGAAAATAGGGGAAATACCATTTGTTCCTGCAACGATAGGTGCAATGTTTACAAATGGGACATATGGACTAGACTTCCTGCCAATCCAAAGAGCGACATTGTTTACTCCTGACATTCTTGAGGAGCCTACGCCCATAGTACCTTTCTCAGCTATCAACATAATAGTTTTATCTGGATGTTTTTTTTGTAGAGATAAAAGCTCTCTTTGTTTTTCGATACTATGTTCAAATAAGGATTTTCCATGCAATTCTCTATCAGACCTAGAATGAGCATCGCTACCAGGAGACAGGAAGTCTGTAGAAATATCTCCTATTCCAGCAACATAGGCTACTACTTTGATCTCATCTTTAATATCTGGAAGTTTAGTGAAAAACTCTGCATTTAAATAGCTTGTTAAGATTTCCTTAGCAGCTTTATTTCCATTTAAATATGCTTCTTCTAAACATTGCATGTCTGCTTCATAAAGAAAAACTTGATTTTTAAGAATATTTGTTGCCTCTATAGAATTTGATGAGTCATCTCCTAAAGCTAAGTCTAGAAGCACCTTAATGGATGGACCGCCCTTCATGTGAGATAGAAGCTCAAATGCAAAATGAGGAGGAATCTCTTCTATTGAATAATTACACAAAATTATATCCTTTAAAAAATCAGCTTTAACTGAAGCAGCGCTTGTGGTTCCTGGTATTACATTGTAAATAAAAAAATTAATGGAATTTTTTCTATCAGGATGATGGGTGTCTTTTATTTGATTGATTATCTCATTGAGTAAATTTCCATCATCAATTGGTTTAGGATTTAAGCCTTGAGCTTTTCGATTTTTAATTTCTTTTATGTAATCTTTGTAAATACTCATAATCTTTTAATGTATAGTAAATCTAAATAATTTCAGAAAAATATAGAAGCTTTAACTGTTATTGTAAAACTAAATCAGATAGTAATGTGTTATTGGTCTATTTTTAGAATCTTTCAACAAATTGCTTGAAATAAACTCTTTTAATGCATAAAATTATTCTTCTAATTATAAAAATTAATTTTCAATTTAAATATGCATAAAAAAATCATTCTAGTAACTGGCGCTTCTTCTGGTATTGGCAAACAACTTTCTATTGAATTATCTAAAAGAAATTTTGAGGTTATTTTGGCTTCACGAAACTTAAGTGGGTTACAAGATACTGCTAAAAAAATTAATGCTTTAGGAGGCAAATCTCATATTATTTCTGTTGATGTCACATGTCCAGATTCTATAAAAAAATTATATAAAAAATCATTAAAAATTGGGTTTGTTGAGACTGTTGTTAATAATGCAGGTCTTGGTATATTTGATAAGATTCAAGATATATCTATTGAAGATTGGGATTCTCAAATTTCAACAAATTTAAGAGCCTCTTTTTTAATTACTAAGTTTTTTTCAAAACCTATGATCGATAGATCTCAAGGTATGATTGTATTTATTAATTCTGTTGCTGGTAAAAAAGCTTACCCTGGGTCATCTGCGTATGTTTCTTCTAAATTTGGTTTATTAGGTTTTTCAAGGAGTATTAGAGAAGAGTTTAGAGAGCATAATATTAAAGTTATATCTGTTCAGCCTGGTGCTGTAGATACAGGTTTTTGGGATAAAATCGGTTTCGATTTTCCTCGACAAGAAATGATGTCTGGTGCAGATGTTGCTAAAAGCATTGTAGATGCTATGTTGCCAAGCAGTAAGCTTGTTGTTGAGGAAATAGATATTCAGAGAGTTCAAGGAGATTTTTAAGTTTTTCTGAAATTAATATAAAAGCATGAAATTTTTTAAAAATATAGTTTTCTGTTTATTTTTTTATCAGATTTTAATTTCTGGTTCTAATCAATTTGATACTCGAATTTCTTTTTTAAATTTTGGTCTTGATCTTACTAAGTATACCGATTTTCATGAATTGCATAGGTCTATACTTATGATTCCTGTAAATATTGAGATAGATAATTTTGAAGTAGGTCTTTATTTAACACCATTTAACAAAGAGGTATATGATGGCTTTGGAAATTATGTTTATAATAATTTGATTGATAGTTATTTAGTAAATTTAAGATTACGGTATAGTTCTCCAGTATATAGAAAATTTAATGGTTTTGTAGATTTAGGTTATTGTGATGGCAACACATATAAATGGAAGGATTTGTATGTTTTGTGGTCTGAGATAGGTGTTTATTATAGGTTGAATTATACAACTAAGTTGTTTATTGGTTACAAGAAAACTATTAATACAAATGATGCAATTGATATTAATAGTATTTTTGTTAATTTTATTTTTGGACATAGCTTTTTGAGGATTTAATGGACTATATTAGGTATAATCAAAGTTTAAGTATAACCCAAAAACTAATAATAATTAATGTATTGATTTATGCGGTTATGTATTTATTTAATTTAGAAAGTTTTTTTATAAGAAACTTTTCATCTATTGGCGTTGTAAGTGGTACATATAATAAGTTTACAGGAGAAGTAATCAATCAAGTTACCATATTTGAAACCAATCAGTATTATAGGTTTTTAACTGCAAACTATTTACATGGAAGTCTTATGCATATAATGTTTAATATGATGGCCCTTTATAATCTTGGTGAATTAGTTGAATCTCTTATTGGTAGGTTTAGGTTTTTTATAATTTATACTATTTCAGGTATTGGAGGGGCATTGCTTAGTTCTATAATGAATATTTTATTAAGGCCTACGGAGATAGTTTATTCTGTTGGTGCTTCAGGTGCTGTTTTTGGCGTTGCTGGATCTTTAGTTGTTTTAGCTCTTTATAGAAAAAATAAAGGTATGGACTTATTCTATAGAATAAATTATCAGCCGCTTGTTTTTATGCTATTTTTAAATCTTCTTATGGGTCAGATGGTTTCACGTATAGATAATTGGGGGCATATTGGAGGCCTTTTAGTGGGTTGCCTCATAGCATATATATATACATTTGGACATAAGGCTCTAGATAATTTCTAAAATTTTTTCCGGGGGCCTGCCTATACAGGCTTTATTTCCATTTATAATAATGGGTCTTTCTATTATTTTTGGATGTTTTGCCATTGCTATAAATAGACGTTCATCGTTTTCCATATCTTTGGCAAGGTTTAGGCTTTTAAACTGTTCTTCAGTTTTTCTTATAAAGTGTTTTGGGCGTAGGTTAAGTTTGATGCTAATTTTTTTTAATTGCTCTATAGATAAAGGAGATTCGAGATATTTTACAATAGTGTACTCAACTCTTCTTTTTTCTAGTATTCCAACGGAATCTCGACTTTTTCCTCAACGAGGATTGTGGTATATAATTATTTTACTCATGCTATATGTATCTTAATCAATAAAATATTAACTTGCAAGGTAATTAAAGTTAAAAATATTTTGTAAATTAATTAAAAAACCTTAATTTATAATGTGTCTGAATTAGATTCAATAGATAATAAAATTCTTAAACTCTTGTGCAATGATGGTAGAGAATCTATTAGTAATATTGCTGATGAGGTAGGATTGTCTCTTCCGGCAACTGCTGGCAGAATAAAGAAGCTTAAAGAAATAGGTGTTATTATTGGATTTAAGCCTATAATTAATAGTAAGATGATTGGGTTGGATGTTACAGCATTTATTACTGTTTATTCTGAATCTTCTAAGAATTTTGAGAAAGTAGTTTTAAATGCAAATTCCAATAAAAGTATAATGAAATGTTATACTACTACAGGAGATGGGTCTCACTTGCTTTTAGTAAAAGTTGAGAATACTGAAAAATTAGAAAAGCTCCTTAGGATTATTCAGGAATGGCCAGGAGTTAGAAGAACTCAAACTCAAATAGTTTTATCAACATATATTAATTCAGATTCATCAACATCAATTAAAGACTAGGAGGTAGAATGGAAGAATATACAAAAGCTCAATATATATGGCTTGATGGCTCAGAGCCTACTCAAAAGCTAAGAGGAAAAACTAAGATAATTGAACAGAAAGTAAAGAGTTTAGATGATTTACCTGATTGGAGTTTTGATGGTTCTAGCACAAATCAGGCAGATGGCAATGATAGTGATTGTTTATTAAAGCCTGTATATTTCATGCCAGATCCTACAAGGATGGGTGATGGAATTATTGTTATGTGTGAAGTTTTTAATGCAGATGGCACAGTGCATGCTACAAATCATAGAGCTAAATTAAGAGATGTCGCTTATAAATGTAAGGATCAAAAAGCATGGTTTGGAATAGAGCAAGAGTACACATTTTTTGATGGTATTAAACCTTTAGGATGGCCAGATAATGGTTTTCCTGCTCCTCAAGGAGTTTACTATTGTGGAGTAGGGTCAGATGAAGTTTATGGTCGTAATATTGTTGAAGATCATCTTGAAGCGTGTTTGTTCGCAGGTATTAGAATATCTGGTATCAATGCAGAGGTTATGCCTGGTCAATGGGAGTTTCAAGTTGGTCCTTGCGGTCCGCTTGAAGTTTCGGATCAATTATGGATAGCAAGATGGCTATTGTATAAAATTGGAGAAGATTATGGGGTTAGTGCGACATTAGATCCTAAGCCTGTTAAAGGGGATTGGAATGGAGCAGGTGCACATACAAATTTTAGTACAAAGTCAATGAGGGCAAAAGGTGGATTAGCAATTATAGAAGAAGCTTGTGAAAAACTTTCTAAAAAACATTCTGAACATATTTCTGTATACGGAGATATGAATCAAGAAAGATTAACAGGCTTGCATGAAACTTGTAGCATTGATGAGTTTAGATATGGAGTTAGTGATAGAGGCGCTTCAATAAGAATTCCTATGCAAACCAAGAATGATGGCTATGGATACTTAGAAGATAGGCGTCCATCTGCAAACATGGATCCTTATCAGGTTTGCTATAAGCTTTTAGATACTATTTGTGTTGATGATAAAGTCACCTTATAAGCTGCCAATTTGTTGAAGTTATTATTAAGGCCTCCTTATTAATTAAAGGAGGCCTCTTTATTTAGGTTTGTTCTATCCATATTATTAAGTTTATTGCTATATTTTGTTAATTATTTTATTATGGAAAGCAACGTTGTCATATTATCGGTTATTTTACTTTTTGCGATGTTTTCGTTTATTTTCGAGTGGATGCGCATTGAAGTTACTGCACTAGCTATATCTGGAATAATATTATTAGTCGATGTTATTGCGGTTCAAGCATTTTATTATCCTGAAGGATTTCTTCTTAAAGAACATAATGATATTTTTGCAGGATTTTCAAATAGTGCTGTTATTGCAATTGGTGCTATGTTTGTATTGAGTCGTTCTTTGGTTAGGACTGGTTTTTTAGTTTTTTTTGCAGATTTTATGTATAAATGGGCAGGAAGATGGAAGTGGTTTTCTATATTTTTATTGCTATTAATTGTTTCTTTGTTATCTGGATTAATTAACAATACAGCGGTTGTTGCAATATTTATTCCTCTAGTTATTGATATATGTCAAAGATATCATATCAGCCCGTCTAAGTTACTACTTCCTTTATCATATGCAGCTATATTTGGAGGAACTCTTACACTAATAGGTACATCAACTAATTTATTGGTTAATTCAATAGTTCAAAGTACTGCAGGCTATGAGCAGTATTCTTTTTCTATGTTTGAATTCACAAAATTAGGGCTAATTTTTTTAGGAGTAGGTACAATTTATAATATAATTGCTGCTAAGTGGCTTATTCCATCTAGATCGATAACAGGCTCTTTAACCCAAAAATATCATATATCTAAATATATTACTGAATATAGAGTGCCAAACAAATCGAATATAATCGGAAAAAATTTCAATGATTTTAAAGGTGATTTGGATTACAGTTTTGATTTAGTTCGCATAATTAGGCAAAAAAAAGATATAGTAACCCAAAATATCCATTCTGTTAAAATTTTAGAAGATGACGTTATTATTATAAGAATTAACGCAGATAATATTTTAAAATTTAAGAGTTATTTTAATCTTCTTATTCTTCCTGATGTTAAAATGTCACAACAAGAGTTAGAGGGTGAAAATCATGTTATTGTAGAGGCCATTATAACCCAGCAATCATCATTGATAGGTAAAACAATAAGTGGTACTAATTTTAGGATTATTTTTTCTTCTTTTGTTCTTGCAGTAAGAAGACAGCAGTCTTTATTAAGAGAGAAAGTTTCAAAAATAAAGCTCAAGTTTTCAGATACACTTCTTATAATGGTTCCTAAAGATAAAGTGGAAAAATTAAAAGATTCAATTCATTTTATAGTCCTAGAAGAATTGAATATACATCTTAATTATCATCGTTATTGGTGGGCATCCATACTAGTTATTCCATGTATTATGCTTTTGTCATCATTTAATGTTGTGCCGATTCATATTGCAGCTATTTTAGGATGCGTAGTGCTTTTAGCATTAAGAACAATCACTGTTGAAGATGCTTTTGAATCTATTAATTTATCTGTCATATTTTTAATAGCTGCATTAATTCCACTTGGTATTGCAATTGAGTTTACTGGCTTGGACAGGCAATTTGCTAATTTGTTTTTAGCAATTGAAAGTGTTTTGCCTAACACTGAATACTCTAATTATATATTTTTAGCTATTTTTTATTTTGTAACTTTTTTCTTTACTGCATTTCTATCTAATGCTGTAATAGCTATTATTTTAACACCGATTAGTTTTTTAATTGCAGAAGGTGTAGGATGTAACCCTAAGCCATTCTTAATGGCTATATGCTTTGGCGCTTCAGCATGTTTTATGACACCAATGGGCTATCAAACTAATATGATGGTATTTGGACCAGGTCAGTACAAAATGAAAGATTTTGTGTACTTAGGGTTGCCATTAAACTTAATTTTTTGGGGTTTAGCAATATATATGATACCTATTTTTTGGCCATTTGATTTAGAATTAGATGATTCAAATCCAATTGACATATCTGTTGAAAATCAAATAATAGACGAATCAGAACGATTCAATTTATAATTTAAAACTTGATTTTTTTTTGAGGATATCATTTACAATTGGTTACAGTATAAAGAATAAATTTTCATAAAACTTTTAATAAATTACATCAAAGATAAAAAAAAGATACTTTTATGTTGGGAAATATATCTAAAAATTATATT
>PAHI01000057.1 GCA_002705575.1 Fidelibacterota bacterium
GTAGTTTTTCCCCTTAGAGCCCCTTTTGTCAGAAAACTGGAATAATTCTGATAATATATATTATGTAAACTTTTGTAAGGCTTATGAATTGTTAAGCTCTCTTTTCAGTCCTACAGACTGATAAAGTATAGATATTGCAAAAATTAAAATTATAGATTTCTGTCCTACGACTTGTAGCATTAGATCAAATTGTGTAAATGTGCCACCGGGTTCAATTCTAGGGCCATAGAAAATTAGATACAGATATGATAACAGAGCCAAACAAAATATTATATATCCAAAAGAATATATACTTTTAATATATCTAGAGTGCCTAAATGCTAATGTATGAAATATGGATAGCGGCAACAATGTAAGAAATGCTCCATTGGCGAAAAAAACATGCAGCCCAAAGTGTAAATCATGAGGAGCTAATCCTACTCCAGCAAACATTATTCCAGTTACTATGCCTATATATTTACATGCTAAAGAATAGTTTATAGACTTTTCTGAGTCATGTTTCCATAAAAAAAACATATTAAAATATCTATAGAATAAAATTAAAATTGTACCAACAGCTATTAGAGAAGCATTAAAAAAAAGCATGGAAAGTATATTGCTTTGATTATTTTCCCCGAACTCATAAATATCGTCATCTGTATTTGTGTTTATAGACCCTAGATTACTGAAGAAGTTGTATTTAAATGAGTACGAAGATGATTTGCAGTCATCTCCTTCAAAAAAATAACACATATCGTACCCCGGATATTGTGAGATAGCAATAATGTTGAAGATTATAAATATACTTATGCCTATCAGTGGCACTTTTGATAAGTAGAAAAGCAGTTTATTTTTCATGCTTTATTAGTTTTAAGCAAGCCGTCTCTTTCAAGTAGAGCCTCGACCTTTGGTTCTCTACCCATAAAAGATTTAAATAGCTCCATAGGATGCTTGATATTTCCTTTCGATAGTATATTGTTTCTAAATAAGGATGCTGTGTCTTTGTTGAATATCCCCTCTTTTTTAAATTTAGAAAAAGCGTCTGCTTCTAATACCTCTGCCCATTTGTAAGAATAGTATCCTGCTGCATATCCTCCTGCAAAAATATGAGCAAAACCGCAAGATATACTACTCCCTTTTTCTTTTGGAAGTAGTCGAGTTTTACCTATAACAACGTCTTCAAATGTTTCAATGTCAGGCAAATCAACTATATTGTCGTGATACCCCATATCTAAATATGAAAACCTAAGCTGCCTTAAGCACATACTTCCAGTCATAAAGTTTCTAGATGCTTTAAGCTTCTTTATCATATCTAAAGGCATAACTTCGTTAGTTTCATAGTGCTTGGCAAATATTTTCAAAGCATCTTCTTCTAATACCCAGTTCTCCATTATTTGAGAAGGTAATTCTACAAAATCCCAGAAAACTGATGTGCCACCAATAGTTTTATAATCGATATCTGATAGTAGTCCATGCAGGCAGTGACCAAATTCATGAAATATAGTAGTAACTTCTGAAAAGCTTAAAAGAGCAGGCTTTTTTTCTGTTGATTTTGTAAGATTACATGTTAAGCAAATGTGAGGTTTTTTCATCTCTCCTCTAATTTTTCCGTGAGATTGAAGCTCGTTCATCCATGCCCCACCTTTTTTTGTTTCTCTAGGATATAAATCTACGTATAGGAGTCCTATATACTCTCCGTTCTTATCAATGGCTTTATAGGTTTTAACGTCATCATGCCATACAGGCATGGAATCAGCCTCATTAAAAGTTATTCCGTAAAGCTTTGTAGCAATTTCAAAAACTCCTTTAATTACATTTTCTGACTTAAAGTACGGCCTAAGCAATTCTTCATCGAAATCATAAAGCATTTTTTTTAGCTTTTCAGAATAGTAAGCCCTATCCCAAGACATAAAAGTCTTTACTTTGTCTTCTGCCTTTGCAAAAGTTTTAAGCTCTGCTGTTTCGTTAGCAGCGGCAGGGTATGCCTTGTCATAGAGCTTGTCTAACAAATCATACACATTAGAAGAGTTTTCTGCCATTCTTTCCTCTAGCACGTAATCTGCGTAGTTTTTATATCCAAGCAAATTTGCTCTTTTATGCCTAAGCCCAACGATCTGCTTTATAAGTTTAGAATTATCAAATTTACCATTGAGGCATTTCTTTGTAAATGCATTAGATATTTGCTCTCTCATTTTTCTATTTTCTGCGAACTTCATAACAGGCGCCATGCTTGGAAATTGCAGAGTGAACAGCCATTTAGAAGGTTCACCTTTTTCTTTTGCAGATTCTCTTGCCGCATCTATAGCCATATCTGGAAGACCTTTTAAATCTTTTTTGCTATCAACCCAATACTCAAAATCATTCGTAGCCTGCCTCACATTACTTGAGAATTTTGGAGATAAAGAAGATAATTCTGAATCAATATCCCTTAATTTTTGCTTCTCTTCTTTTTTAAGCATCGCGCCGTTTCTAACGAAGCGTTTATGATAAACCTCTGTTAAGCGCCCATCTTGCTTTGAGAGGCTGTCTTTATCCTTAATAACCTCATCAATTTTTTTAAATAGAGGTAAATTTAGATAAATATCATTTGAAAAATTTGCTAACATAGGGCTTATTTTTGAAGCAAGACCCTCTATCTCGCTACCAGCTTCTGAAGAAAATAAATGATAATATACGGACGTTATCGTGTCTAAGTATTCAGTAGAGTCTTCAAGAGCTAGTACAGTATTTTCAAACGTAGCGTTATCAGCTGAATCTGCTATTCCGTCTATGTATATACGTGCTATTTTAATAGCTTCTTCTATAGCAGGTACAAAGTGCTCAGGTTTAACTTTATCAAAAATAGCAGCGTTATCAAAGTTTTGATTTTTTTTAAAAAAAGGGTTTTTATTTATACTCATACTTCTCCATTAGGTTTGTTTTACTACAAAATTTACAATTCTACCAGGCACATATATCTCTTTTAAAATAGCCACACCTGAAAGATGCTTGTTTACATTTTCAATATTTTTTGATGCTTTTAATACGACCTCTTTCGTCGCATTGCTAGGTACTTTAATGGTTGCTCTTAGCTTGCCATTAACTTGGACAGCTATATTAATTGAACTATCAATTATTATATCGTCATTATATTTAGGCCAATCTGAGCTAAATACTGATTTTTTATCACTACCAAACAAAGACCAAAGTTCTTCTCCTAGGTGTGGGGCAAAAGGAGATATCATTTTTATTATAATGGACTTAGAATCCTCACTTAAAGCATTGCTTGAAGTTAGGTGGTTGCACATTTCCATCATTCGGCTTATTGCTGTATTGAATTTAAAACTTTCCAAATCATCAGAAACAGATTTGAGGGTTTTGTGGATAATTTTTATATCTTTTTCACTAGATTCTCCGTTATCTTTGTGAATAGTTTTGTAGACTTTATTTAAAAATTTAGATATCCCAGTTATCCCTTTGTCATTCCAGTCTCCCCCTTCATCGTATGGCCCCATAAACATTAGGTAGCATCTAAATACATCTGAACCGTAAGTAGACACAAAATCATCAGGAGAAACGGTATTCCCTCGTGATTTAGACATTTTTGCGCCATCTTTTGTTATTATGCCTTGGTGATACAACCTTTTAAAAGGTTCAGAAAAATTTAAAAGCCCTATATCTCTAAGTGCTTTAGTTACAAATCTTGCATATAAAAGATGCATAGTTGCATGTTCAGAGCCACCAATATATAAATCTACCGGCATCCAATCATTAATACTTTTTGTATCGAATGCTTCTTTATCATTTTTAGATGATAGATATCTTAAGTAGTACCATGAGGAGCACACGAAAGTATCCAT
Source organism: Fidelibacterota bacterium (assembly GCA_002705575.1). The sequence continues at coordinate 3,819 of PAHI01000057.1, forward strand.
AGTATCAATCTCTGGGGTCCAGCCTTTACCAAAAACTGCCTCAGTTCTATTTTTTAATTCCTTAGATGTTCCTAGCGGCGATGTTCCTTTGGGCTTGTACTCAGCATCACTTGGAAGCTCCCATGGTAAATGTTCTTCTGGAATCATATGAGCTCTTCCTTTAGGATCGTAAACAATTGGAATTGGGGCTCCCCAGTAGCGTTGACGAGATATAAGCCAATCTTTAAGCTTGTAGTTTATTTTTTGCTTTCCAAAATCATTTTTTTCAATATGCTTTGTAATTTCTTTCTTTGCATCATAGGTCTTTAAACCGTTTATAAAATCTGAGTTTATAGCTATGCCATCATCAGAAAAAGCGCAATCCTCTAAGTTAGCTCCTTCGCCATCTACAACTTGAATAATATCAAGATTGTATTTTTTTGCAAACTCGTAATCTCTCTGATCGTGCCCAGGAACAGCCATAACTGCTCCTGTTCCATAAGAAGACAAGACATAGTCTCCTACCCATACAGGTATTTCTTTTTTACTTATAGGGTTTATAGCATATATGCCAGTAAATACGCCTGTTTTATCCTTGTTTAGCTCGGTCCTTTGCATCTCATTTTTTCTCAATGATTCTTCAATATAAGCATTGACAGAATTTTTATGATTAGATGGAACCTCTTTTACTAATTCGTGCTCAGGAGCAATTACTGCATACGTTGCGCCAAACAAAGTATCAGGCCTGGTTGTAAAAACCTCTAATCTTTTGCTTGTTTTTGGCATATTGAAGTAGATCGAGGCTCCCTCGCTCCTACCAATCCAATGTTTTTGCATTGCTATTGTTTTTTTAGGCCATTTAAGTCCTGAGAAATCAAGAAGCTCTTCAGCATAATCTGTTATTTTGAAAAACCATTGCCTTAATTTTTTTAAGACTACTTCAGACTTGCAATGCTCACATCCATTGAATTCAGATCCAGATTTCCTAGTAAGAACCTTAACTTGTTCATTAGCTAGAACTGTTGCGCAATTTGAACACCAATTTACTGGAGCTTTTTTTTGAAATGCATAACCTTTTTTGTAAAGCTGAAGAAATAGCCATTGGGTCCATTTATAGTAGTCTTTTTTACAAGTTACAACAATATTATCCCAGTCATACATAGCGCCTATTTCGTCAAGCTGTCGTCTCATTGTTTGAATGTTTTTTTCAGTGCTGTCAGATGGATGTATGTTGTTTTTTATCGCATAATTTTCAGCTGGTAATCCAAATGCATCAAATCCTTGCGGCTGAAAAACATTATAGCCCTTCATTTTTTTGTATCTAGATATTGTATCTGCAGGTCCATAGTTATACCAATGCCCAACATGGAGCTTATCGCCAGATGGATAGCTAAACATTGTTAAGGAGTAATATTTTTTTTCAGATTTCCTAAAATCCTTTTCCCTAGACTCCTTATTCCAGAAGATTTGCCATTTTTTTTCTATTTCTTTGAATGGATACATATCTAAAATTATGAATTATTTTACTCTTTTTTTATAATCTTGTTCAATTTTTATAGCATTTTCAAGCGCTGCTGTCCATCCATCCTTGTAATCGATAGGGTCTTTTAGTCCGTTTTCATGAAAAGCAAGTATTCTTTCAATATCAGAGCTTGTGTCACCTGGGGATGAGCCATCCGAGCAAGGCTGATAAGATGTATTGGTAGTTTTATATATCTTTTTCCAATCTAAGTTAAGCGAATCGATTAAAGGAAGAGTATCTTTAAGTATATCAGCTTTTGAAAAACTTATATATGGAATGTAAGTAGAGATAAGATCTCCTCCCCAGTTTCCTTTCTTTAGGGCATCTATAAGTGTATTGTAGAAATCTGGCCTGCAGTCAGGATATATTGTATGGTCTCCTGCATGACATCCTAAAGATATGAAAACTTTTTTATCTTTTAGTTTTTTTGACCAGGATAAAGCTTTACTAAAAGCAATAGAGGTGAAAATAGCATTTCTGTTTGGAACGAACGTAGATATCATATTTGAATCCTCGTAATGTCCTTTGGGTACAGGGCTTTTATTATTTAAAAGAGAAGAGCCTTTTGCATCAAAAACTTCAGAAATATCTATTATTCTATGCTTGATAGATACATTTTTACACACAGCCTTGATGTATGCTATAACAGCAGAAGACTTTTTTAGCTCAATAGAATGCTTTTGACCATAATTAAATGTCAAACATTTTATTGAGAATTTATTATAAACAAGATTCAGCAATAAAGAAGTTGAATCAAGGCCTCCGCTAAAACTTAAGACAGCATATTTTTTAAATTTTCCCACTACTAAAATTGCACATATTTAATCAATATTATAAAGGAAAAATAATATAAAAGCAGCCTCTATAAATTAAAAATAATATAAATAACTATTTATTGCTATTTATAAATATAAATAATATATTCTAGAGAGGATGGCACCTAAAAAATCAAAAGATTATGTTAACAGATCTGTAAGAATGCCTTCTGAAGTCTGGACTTACGTCAAAAGAATTGCAGGCAGAAATTACAGATCCCTAAACAGTCAATTTATCAAAATTGTTGAGGATTGGCTGGAGGAAAGGGACTATCTAGACTCAAACAAAAGAACAAAAATGGATGAATAGATATGGAAAATATTTTATGGCATAAAAACTTAATACCTACAATTTTTTATCTAGCGGTTGCCTTAATATCCTTCGTGATGTATAATAGGTCTAACTCTAAATATCGCACCCACACTAAAAGAATTCAATCGCTTAGGTCTTTTATGTATCTTTATAAATATATACAGTTATCAACTCTGATAGTGTGCATTGCCTCTATATGGAGCAATAACAGCTATTTGTTTGAACTTTATCAAGATTTAGACTTTATGGTTTATTGCGGCATAGGCCTTTCAGGGCTAGCTATAGCTATATTTTCTTTATCTAGATTCTCTTTAGGTAAAAATTACAGTCCTTGCTATGATTCATATATGCCAAAAAACATTAAGACAACAGGCATATACTCTATTATAAGGCATCCTATATACACTTCAAATATTATGCTGATGTTAGGAATATTCATAACTACAGGCTCTTTAATTGTTATTGCTAACACAATTGTCCTGCTTGCTTACTATTTTATTTCTGCATTTAATGAAGAAAGAGCTATATCGAAAAAGTTTCCTAAATATATATTATATAAAAAGCAAACAGGCATGTTTCTCCCCCACCTTTTCAAAAAGATAGGCTAATTTATGAGAATAGCATATAAAAAAACTGACTTATACACACTGACTTCAAAAAAATCAAGAACAAACAAAGTTATATATGATGACTCTATCCAAAGCTTAAAATTTAATGTTCTAAATGATAAACATGTCGAGGAAAAGCTTAGCTTTAGTAAATTTATTGTTAGTGCTGATACTGTAGAAACCTATTTTGACAGAGACTACAAAACAGATATGACTAAAAGCCCAGACCATTTTATATTTTTAAGCGCATTGGTTAATCTACAGAAAATGATTTACCTTCTTATGTGCGAGAGGTTTAATGTTCCTTACAAAAAAAATGGTAAAGAAAGATTCAAGATTTGGCCTATCAATGTTGATGTGAAGATGAATGGAATGATTAGAAGAAAAAAAAATTTGATGCAAGATTTTAAAATTAATGCAATTGAAAAAATAAGCAATACAAAATACCATATATCTGGAGAATCATCTTCTGATAGCACAGTTTACATCAAAGGCACTGCTTTGGTGTACCTTATTTGATTAGCAATTATTTTAAATCTTTAGACCAACCTCAGATTATACTTATAAAATAATATACAATACTATGCAGCATTGCTTTGCCGGGTAATTTATTAAGTATATTTATGCAAAAATATATATACTTAAATCTAATTTTAAAATATACTTACAATAATTAGTTAAAGTTTTACTTTATAATATAATAATGATAAAAAATCAAGTGATTTTAATTAAGCAAGGTTTTACATGGCAAAACTAAACGTTTGGTAAGCATGAATGTTTGATTAAATTATTTGAAATATTTTATCATTATGAAAGACTATATATCGGAAATCGGAAAATTTTACGAGAACAAAACTAACATAAGCCTTTACAATGAATGGCTTTTTTACAACTCATCGTTGTACATGAGGTATTTTTCTTTAATTGCACTTTCTGTAACATCATTGCTAGTTCCTTTTGATTTCATTCTTTATGAATCTCCTTTTATTTATTCTTCGGCAAGAGTTATGCTAATGTCTACTTACATATTTATGCTAGTTCTTATTTTTAAATATTATACTGATAAACACTATGTTTATACTTTTAATTTTTTTATTCTAATTCCATCTTTAAGCTATAACGTTGCGTATACATATTTTTTATATCAAGCTGATCATTTTCAGCCATATTACAAGATACTTCTTTTGGCTACGTTTCTAGTTACACTTATATCTACTTTGTTTATATATAAGTTTTGGAAAGAACAATATGCTTTAACATTTCTTTCTATTCTAGCCTTATTTATTCTTAGCATTTACAAGCCCGATATATCAAAAGATATAATAAGGTTGATTTTTTTTCACATTATATCTTTTGTAACATGTATGTACTTTCGACATCAATTTGTAAGCTCTTTAAGTAATCGTTATCGTTATATGTCGTCTCTTCTTCCTTATAAATACGCTAAGACTGTCTCTGTTTCAGAAAACAAGATATCAATTGAAGAGCTATTTCCAACAAAAGAATATTATAGTGTGTGCCTATGTTCAGACTGGAGAAATTATCAAAGAATAACAACTGAAAGTGAGCACAAAGATGTCCAAGATATGCTAGAGGGTTTCTACGAGGTTATTTATTCTGAGCTTAGTAAATTAAAGATAGATGGACAATATTATGCAGATTGGACAGCTGATGAGCTTTTTATTATTTTTTACGGGAATGATAAGCAAAAGGATGAAATTAGTAAAGAAGCACTACGGTTTTGTCATAACCTAGCTACAAATTTATATATAGAAATATCAAATCATATAAGCAGAAATATCAAATACGATATAGGAATTGCAAGTGGTTACGGATTAATAGGCCTTCAAGGCCCAGGCAAGTTTAAGAAAACAACAATTACTGGAGATGTGGCAGGCTATGCGAAAAGATTTGAAACTCAAGCTAAAAATATAAGAAAAACTCAAGGAAAGCATTTATTTCCTATTGTAGTTATGGATCAGTATTTAAAGAAGTTAGCTCTAAAAGGTAATCTTTTTAAAACTCAAAAATTTA
>PAHI01000058.1 GCA_002705575.1 Fidelibacterota bacterium
ATTTAAAAACTATTGATAAGAATGAAATAAATGTAGTTGTAGGTTTTATTGGATATAAAAATAGAACTATTTTAATTAATCGAAATAAAAATGCTGATTGTGATTTATGCAAAGATAAAGATTTAGGAAAAATATTTTTAATTAAAAATCCCATTCAATTAAAAGATTTGTATGTTCATTCTCATGCGGATCAATCAAATCAGATATCTGATATAATTATATCAGATTCTGAGTTAGAGCAAAATTTCAAAACTAATATAGCAAGCACATTAACTAATTATTCTAATATTGGTATTAACTCGTTTGGCTCTGCTACCTCTAAGCCAGCTCTTAGAGGTTTTTCAGGTGATAGATTTTTACTTACAAAAGATGGTAGAGAGATAGGTGATTTATCCCAATCTTCAATTGATCATATTATTGCTTTAGATATGTCAGAAGTAAATAGTATAGAAGTTATCAGGGGGCCTAAAGCTTTGGTCTTTGGACCAAATACAATTGGAGGAGTTGTTAACACAGGTTTAATTGGTGATCCAAAAGTTAGAGTAGATAAAATATATCAGAGATATTTTTTTGGTGGCGAATCATATAATAATGGGGTTTATGGAAACTTGGGTTTTTATATTCCATTTTATAATAATCAAATAAATTTATTTGTGAGTGAAAAAAATAATCAAAATGAAACCAATCCTTTAGGGGAATTATATAATACAGAATCGAATACAATAAATTTTAAAGTAAGGTTTACAAATTATAATAAGAATGGGTTTATTAGTTATTCTGTTGAAAATTTTGATATGATTTATGGTATCCCTCCCAATCCAGATGTAGGCCATACTAATGGAGTTGATATTTTATTGAATAAAAAAACTGAGGAATTCAGTTTTCATAGACATCTATCCATGAATTTATTTGATCATTTAGATATAAAGTATGGTTTTACTGAATATATCCATTTAGAGCTTATCAATAATCAAAATAATAAAGATGATGTGTTTGAGGTTTTCAATAGCGGTGCATTCCATGTAGGATTAGCTAAAAATACTAAGAACGTTCAAATTGAGTTAAGTTCAAACAATTCTATTTTAGGATTAGAGCTTATAAAAAAAGACTTTAGTGCCTATGAAAAGTATGAAGTTCCAGATACGGATGAACTGCTTAGCTCTATTTATGGTTTTCAAAAGATAAATTTTTCTGGATTTGATTTTTTAAGTTCATTTAGATTTGGATATTTGCAATTAGACCCTAATTCAGATACTGTTGATTATTTTTATCTTAATCCTGAAGATGTGATAAAAAAAACTTTTCAAACAGGATCACTTTCATTTGGTGTAATAAAAATAATAAATAAATTTCAGTTGAATAGCTGGATAATGCATACAATGAGAGCGCCTAGAGTTGAAGAGTTATATTCAGATGGGCCTCATTTAGGTACTTATGCTTATGAAATAGGTAACCCTAATCTTGAAGTTGAAAAAATTTATGGAATAGAAAATTCTGTAAGTTTTAATTCTACAGATTTTTATGACAATGCATTCAAGTTATCTCTCACATCTTTTTATAATGAAAGTCCATATTATTATCAAATGGCAAAAATGGGTGATTGTCCTGCAGAATCAGATTGGGATCCTTATGCAGGAGTTAATCATCCTTGCGCAGGTGCAGATTTTATTGCTTGGGGACAAGGAGGGAGTAGCGGGTTTGGATATCTGTACAAGTACAACTCTAAATCTAGTGAAGCAATAATTAAAGGATTAGAGTTCAATTTAGAGTATCAATTAAGAATGATTCAAATTAAATATGATTTCTCTTTAGTTGATGGACAAGATAAAACATTAGGTAGGCCCTTATCATATATGAACCCTACAAAACAAATTTTAAGCTTTGATTTTAATAGAGAAAAAACAAACTATATGCTCAGGCTCTCAAAAATACATTCGCAAAATAGATTAGGAGAGTTTGAGAGGTATACGCCTGGGGCAATTTTAACTGACTTTATTGTTTCTGTAACATTCAAAAAGCATAATATAACTTTCCAATTTAATAATATTTTTGATAAAAAATATTATAATCATTTATCAAGAATTAAAAATGTTGTTCCGGAGCCTGGTTTTAATATTAATCTCAATTATAAAATTATATTATAATAGAATTAAAATTAAATTGATATAATTGATGCTTATTTAAAAGCCTCTTTTATTGAGCATTTCTTATTTATAAATTAGGCTATGAATAAAATATTAACGTTTATATTCAGTAGATTTAAAGAAGTTAGTCCTTATCATAATTTAAAAATACTTCATAAAAATATTAAAGCTGATGTATTGGCTGGTATTACAGTCGCTATTATAGCATTGCCAATGGCTCTGGCATTTGGAGAAATGTCTCAATTAGGACCTATAGCAGGTGTATGGGGCGCAATAGCTGGAGGTATAGTTGGTGGTTTTTTTGGTGGATGCGTGGTTGGTGTTAGTGGACCAACAGCTCCTAAGGCAGCACAGATAGCAGTTTTTGTTTCAATTATTTCATCTAGTTCTAATGATCCTTATTTAGCTGCCTTTTCGATTATATTTTTAAGTGGAATTATTTTAATAATTATTTCAATGTTGAATATATCTCGTTTTATTCATTTTATTCCATACTCAGTTATTGCCGGTTTTATGTGTGGAATTGGTCTAATTGTAATAATAACTCAAATTAATGCTTTTGTAGGTCTTGAAAATAAAAAAACTATTCATGAGGTGCTCCAGAATTTGCCAAATACTTTTCAGAATGTTAATATTGAAGCGCTTTTTGTTGCTGTACCTTCTTTGTTGATATTATTCTTATGGCCTTATATTGAAAACAAAATAAATTTTGTAAAAACAATACCTTCTCCTCTTATATGTCTTTTTATTGGGTCAATGATAGCTTACTTTATGGATTTGAAGATCCCATATATTGGTGATCAAATGGGTAAGTCAGATAGCGTGGAAGTTTTTTCTTTTTATTTTCCAGACTTTAGTCAGTTAAGTCAATATATTGGCCCAGCATTTGCTCTTGCTGGTTTAGCAGTTTTAGATAGTTTGCTTAGTTGTAAGGTAGCTGATAATATAACAGGAAAACGTCATAGTAGTGATAGAGAAACATTTGGGCAAGGTATGGCAAATATTGTTGCAGGCTTATTTGGCGGTGTTACAACAGCGACTGCTACAATGCGAACTGTAGCAAATATTAAATTTGGAGCTAAGACACCTTTAGCCTCAATTGTTCATGGATTTACATTGCTAGGAATTTTATTAGGTTTAGGTTTTTTAGTTGCAGCTATACCTAATGCTTGTTTGGCTGCTATTTTATTTAAAGTTGGAATTGATATATTGGATTATCGTATAATTCCTATTTTTAGAAAAATTCCAAAAACTGATTTATTAGTTTTTATTATTGTATTGTTTGTTACTGTTTATGCAGACCTTATGATAGCCGTTGGAATTGGAGTTATCGTATCTATTGTAAGAAATTTGAATGAAATTAAAAGAGCGTTAAGTTCAAAATATTCTTATAAGGTTATCTCTTTATTAAATTCTAATTTGTGTTTAAATGATAATAAAAAAGAAATGTATAGCAAGATTGCTTTGCTGCAACCTGTAGGACCAATATTTTTTGGATCTGTTGAACCTATGATTGATAGTTATAATAGCTATCAAAGTCATAATACTTTAATTGTTGATATGAGCAAGGTCACAGTAATGGATTTAACTGGAGCCTTTGCTATGGAGGATCTTTTTAAAAATTTAAAATTAAAGAAAATTAAATTTTTCATATTAAATGCAGATTCAGGAATTATGGATAAATTTAAAGATATCGTATCTGTGAATACTATTGGTTCAAAATATTTTAAGGATTCTATGGATGATATTTTGAATTGTTTGAAGGACTAATATAAATGATAAAAAATAAATTTAGAAATATTGCAATAATTGCCCACGTTGATCACGGTAAGACAACATTAGTCGATGGGCTTTTAAAACAAAGTGGTGCTTTTAAAATACATGAGACTGTTGATGATAGAGTTATGGATTCGATGGATTTAGAAAAAGAAAGAGGTATTACAATTACTGCAAAAAACACAGCTATTTTTTATAATGATATAAAAATCAATATTGTTGATACCCCTGGTCATGCAGACTTTGGTGGAGAGGTTGAAAGGAGTTTAAATCTTGTTGATGGCGTTTTGCTTTTAGTTGATTCAAGCGAAGGTCCATTGCCGCAAACTAGATTTGTATTACATAAAGCATTAAACAAAAAACTGCCAATTATTCTTGTAATTAACAAAGTTGATCGTCCAGATGCTCGTATAAAAGAAGTTATTAATGAGGTGTATGATTTATTTATTGATTTAGGTGCGAATGAGAAACAAATAGAGTTTCCAATAATTTATACAAATGCTAAAGATGGAATTGCTTATAATCAAGAAGGTGATGATTCTAAAGATTTAACCCCCTTGTTTGATTTGATAATAAGTACTTTTTCTGGTCCAGATATAAAGGATGATTCAATCACTCAATTTTTAATTACAAATATTGATTATGATTCATATGTTGGACAAATTGCAATTGGTAGATTAAATAGAGGTGTGATTAATAAAAATGATAAGTATAGCTTGTGTCAAACTGAAGATATAAGATCTAATCAAAAATTATTAGCATGCTACACATTTAATGGTTTAAATAAAATTAAGGTAGACAAATTAGAGTCCGGTGATATAATTGCTGTAGCGGGTATTGAAAATATTAAGATTGGAGATACTATTTCAGATAATGAGAATCCAGTGCCTTTACCAAGAATTAAAATTGATGAGCCTACTGTTGCCATGTTTTTTCATGTTAATAGTGGTCCTTTTTCAGGTAGAGAGGGTAAATTTCTCACATCACGTAATATTATGGAGCGTTTGCATAAAGAGACTTTAAGTAATGTTTCTATTAAAGTTAATGACACAGATAATACTGATATTTTTGAAGTGTGTGGTAGAGGAGAGTTGCAGATGGCTGTTCTTATTGAGACAATGAGAAGAGAAGGTTATGAGTTTATGGTTTCAAAGCCACGCGTTATAACTAAAGAAGAAGATGGCGCTATATTAGAGCCTGTTGAATCTGTTTTTTTAGATATTGAAGAAGAGCATGTTGGGGTTATAACTGAAAAGTTATCAAATAGAAAAGGCAGGATGGTTAACCTTCACAATAACGGTTTTGGTAGAACTATTTTAGAATTCAAGGTACCATCAAGAGGAATGATTGGATTTAGAAGCCAATTTTTAACAGATACAAAAGGTTCGGGCATATTAAACTCTTTGTTTGATTCATATTCTCCATGGTTTGGAGATATCTCTCAGAGAACATCTGGAGTTATTATTGCAGATAGGCCAGGTAAAGTTACTCAATATGCTTCATTGGCAATGGCAGATAGAGGAGAGTTGTTTGTTAATGTTGGAGTTGAAGTTTATAAAGGGATGATAGTTGGAGAAAGAAACAAGACAGGAGATTTAGACGTTAACATTGTTAGAGAAAAAAAATTAACTAATGTTAGGTCAGCTACTAAAGATAACACAGTAGTTTTACGTAGTTCTAAGCAAATGTCTTTAGATGAGTGTATTGAATTTATTGATGATGATGAATTGATAGAAATAACTCCCAATAGTTTAAGATTGAGAAAGATGGAGTTAGATATTAATAAAAGAATATCGCAAAAAAAGAAAAGATTGACTTGAAGTAATAATGAATTTATTTTTAATTCTAATTAATTGGTAGAAATTCATTCTTGAAAAAAGTGATCCATATAGATTGGAAATAGATGTGAATAATAGATTTTATTTTAATCAAAAATACATAAATGGATTCCATAGTTTAGTAGGTTTAAGATTTTTTGTAAAAAAGATAAGGTTTTAAATATATTAGTTGCTAATACATCATTTGAAAAGAGTTTGGCAGTTGGTATATGGTTAGGATATTCAATAAGAACGGGCTGTATGGGGGAACTAGTCTTTCAATAGGTAGATACTTATACTAAAGTGATTATAGTGTGATTAGTGATAATTTTATAAATTCAGAATTGTTTAAGTTTGGATTCTTATTTAATTAGATTTTTTAGTTCCTTTTTTCTCATGGGCATTTTATCAACATCTAGAAAAATTTTATCGATTTCCATTATACTTTTGTAAGATTTTTTAACTTTACCATCTTTCCCAATCAAGATAACATTATCTCCAGAATTATTTTTCTTTATTTTTTTTATAACTGACCTTGTAAATGAGTCTGGCATTAATTCATTGTTAACGTATGCTTTATTGTTCTTAATCTGAATTAAAATAAAATCTCTATCTAAAAAATCTGATTCATATTTAGCGATAGTTTTATCAATATTTATATTATCATTATTAATGATTATTAATACTCTATTTTTCCATTTTAGCTGTCCAAGATAGTTCAGGTCTTTGATTGGAAAAATAGTCATCGCCATAATTGTTGATATTAAGCCTTTTGATAACATATATAAATTTAATATTATTTTATAAAATAATTGCTTTTAATTACCAAGCATCACCATCATCAACAAGTCTCCATAAATAGCAGCAAGCAATAGTTCTATAAGGTTTCCATTTATTTGATTTTTCAATCATAAATTCATTAGATGGTAAATCATCTAAATTGAATAGTTTTTTGAAAGCTTTTTTAATTCCTAAATCTCCTAATGGAATTAAATCCATTCTGTGGAGATTGAACATTAGAAACATATCAACTGTCCATTGACCAATCCCTTTTATCGTTTTTAATTTGGATTCAATTTGCGAGTCAGTTAGCATTTCAAATTTAGGCTTTTCATAATCAAAGAAATTTGCTAATTCTATTATGTAGGATGTTTTTTGTTTTGATATTCCAATACTTCTTAACGCATCTTTCTTTTGACTAAGAATAAATTTAGGATTTATATCTTTAGGTTGTTGTGCAATTTTTAAAAATCTGAAGTATATAGCTTGGGCAGATTTAACGCTTAGTTGTTGGTATATTATTATTTTACACAAATCTAAAAAATAAGATTTTGTTTCATTGAATTTAGGTTTTGGGTGATTTTTAATGATGCTACCAATGTATTTATCTTTTTCTAAGAAATTAATTGCATTATTTAATTCACGTGTATTCATTTTTTATTTAAGCTTAGATATAATATAATAAAAAAATACACGTTTTGCATGTTTTAATTGCATATATAAAATATTAATTATAAATTATTACGTGCAAAACGTGCATAATGATTGTGCTAAAAAATTATATATACTTTTAAATGCCTTAGGTGCCCGATTTAGTATTAATCATTGATTCTTACACCTCCTCCACGTTTAGCGTTCGGGCACCTAGTTAACTAAAACGGGAGATAAAATGGTTATTACATACTTGCTTCAGGTGACTTTCTCATTTACACTTATTTATTCAGTTTGGATATTTTTTAAAGCAGTGCTTTAATCTTGATGAATATTCGTTTGATTGCAAATCATATTCTATTTTTTAACTTAATTAATTAATGAGGTCTACTATGAATATTGTTCTAACTGGTGCATATGGTGGTATTGGGAAATGTGTTACACTTAATCTTATTAAAGATAATAATCTGTATTTAGGGTCTAGAGACGTAAATAAAATTAATGCCTTAATAGACGAATGTCGTATTGAGGTTAAAAATAATAACTTCGTGGATGGTTCGTATGTCGATGCCAGCAATTCAGAATCAATTAAAGATTTTTTAGAAAAAGCAAATGAATCTCTTGGAAGTATTGATTGTATAATAAATTGTGTTGGCTCACTTTTTTTAAAACCAGCTCACATGACTAAAGAAGATGACTTAGAAGATGTATACAAAACTAATGTTTTTAGCTGTTTTTACCTTTTAAAACATGGCGTAAAGTTTTTGAAAAAAAATGGTGGCTCATTGCTCTTTTTTTCAAGCGCTGCTTCAAAAGTAGGTTTGAGAAATCATGAGGCAATCTCTAGTGCTAAAGCTGCTATTTCTGGATTAGTTTTATCAGCTGCATCAACATATTCATCTTATAATATTCGTATTAATGCTTTGGCTCCAGGTCTTGTAGATACACCAATGACTAGTAATATTGTAAAAAATGAAACCTCTCTAAAGTATTCAGAAAATTTACACGGCTTAAAAAGAATAGGCAAACCAAAGAATTTAGTTCCAATCATCAGGTCATTGATTGATAAAAATTCTAATTGGATTACAGGCCAAACAATATTTGTTGATGGAGGCTTGTCAAATGTCAAATAATTTTGGTTATGCTTGTGTTAATATGCAATTGGCATATCCCGAAATATATCAAAATAGAAAATTAAATAGAATTTTTAGTTCTAGAACTATGATTAAAAAAACTTTTGAAACTAAAGGGTTAGTTTATGTTTCAGAAGTTGCACTTAAAAATTGTAAGGATTTATATAAAATACTTAAATGGAATAAAGCTAATAATTTTAATTTTTTCAGGATATCGTCTGATATTTTTCCATGGTCAAGTGAATATAGTTTAGGTGATCTTCCAGATTATTTAGAAATTAAAAAAATTCTATTTGATTCTGGGAAATTTGCCAAAAAAAATAATATGAGACTGACTGCTCATCCAGGTCCATTTAATGTTCTTACTTCGCCAAGTGAGAGGGTGGTAAAAAATTGTGTTCGTGATTTATCAGTAAATGGTGAAGTCTTTGACTTGATGAATCTTTCTCGGACTCCGTACAATAAAATTAACATTCATATTGGTGGAGCTTACAATGATAAAAAGTCTGCTTTAACTCGATTCTGCAAAAATTATAAGCTTCTTCCAAAGTCTGTCCAAAAAAGGTTAACTGTTGAAAATGATGATAGAGAAACTCTTTATAGCACCAAAGATCTTTTTTATGGTGTTTATAAAAAAATAGGAATTCCCATTGTTTTTGATTATCATCATCATAGCTTGTGTAATGGGGGGCAGACAGAGGAAGAAGCATTAAATTTAGCTATTTCAACTTGGGATGATATTAAGCCAGTAGTCCACTATTCTGAATCACGTAGTTTAGAAAAAAAAGATAAAAATATTAAGCCACAAGCTCATTCTGATTATGTTGTAAACTATATAAACACATACGGTATGGAATTAGATATTATGATTGAAGCAAAACATAAAGAGTTAGCTGTTTTGGATTATTTAAATAAGTACTATAAATAATGAAAACTATTTTAGTAACAGGAGCAACTGGCTATGTTGGAGGTCGACTTATCCCTAAATTAGTTGATTTAGGTTATAATGTTAGAGTTTTGGTTAGAAATTTTGAGCGATTAAAAAATAAAAGTTGGTACAATAAAGTTGAGGTTTTCAATGGTGATGTTTTAATAAAAAAATCACTTTCTGGTTTATTTAAAAATGTTGATACGGCCTATTATCTGATTCATAGCATGGAGGGCTATAAAGATTTTTCTGAAACAGATTTAATTGCTGCTAAAAATTTTTCAGAACAAAGCAAGGTTGAGGGTCTGAAAAAAATAATTTATTTAGGAGGCTTAGCTGATGAAACTAGTAATTTATCAAATCATTTGAAATCTAGGCTAGAAACAGGAAAGGTGCTATCCAAAAGCGGTGTTGATGTAACTGAATTTAGAGCAAATGTGATTGTTGGTTCAGGGAGTTTGTCCTTTGAAATGATAAGAAATTTAACTGAAAGAATACCGATTATGATTTGTCCCTATTGGGTTTATACAAAAACTCAGCCCATTGCAATTGGAAACGTTTTAGATTACCTTATACAGTCTTTAGATATTAAAATTCCTAAAAATAAAGTTATTGAAATTGGGGGAAAGAATGTTTTTACTTATGGAGATATGATTAAGCAGTATGCTCAGTCAAGAAACCTGATTCGATTTTTAATTCCTGTTCCAGTCCTAACACCAAAACTTTCTTCATATTGGGTACATTGGACAACGCCTTTATCAGCAAATATTACTCGACCTCTTGTTGAAGGACTGAAAAATGAAAGCATTGTAAAAAGTAATGATGCCCTTAAATATTTTCCTGATATCAAGTTATTATCCTATAAAGAAGCTGTTGAATTAGCAATATCTAGGTTTAATGAAAAGTCTGTTGAAACTTCATGGTCAGACTCACTTACTTCAAGCAAAGGTAATGATAGTAAAGTTGCTGCCTATATCAAAGAAGGTATGATTATTGAAACTAGAAGGATTAATATAAACTCTAATAGCAGTAATGTTTTTGAATACATATGTTCTATTGGTGGAGAAAAAGGATGGTTGTATGCAGACTTTTTATGGATTGTTCGTGGTTATATAGATTTGTTATTTGGAGGAGTTGGTCTTAGAAGGGGACGAAGACATCCATTTAAATTAAAACAAGGAGATGCTTTAGATTTTTGGAGAGTAGAAAAAATAACAAAGAATAAATTACTTAGATTCAAAGCTGAGATGAAGCTACCAGGCCAAGCATGGCTAGAGTATAAAATTTTAAATAAAAAAAATAGCTGCCAATTAATACAAAAAGCATATTTTATGCCAACTGGTCTTTTAGGTTTAATTTACTGGTATACTCTTTATCCACTACATAAAATTATATTTAGAGGCTTGGTAAGAGCAATTAAGAAATCTGTTGAAAGTCATGAGTTTTATAAAGATTAAAACAATAATTAGATAAAATTATCAATGAAGTATTGTCAATCGGTTAAAATAAAAAAAGTAGATTTTGATATTGTTAAATCCTCATTTCATAGGATTGACTTTGTGAGCTTTTTAACATATTTACAGCCAGTAAAAATTTTAGAATGGTCAGGTATTAAAAATGGTTGTGTCGCTTATTTTAAGTTGTGGTTTTTTGGATGGAAAAAGCTAAAAGTAATACATAAAGATTATATTAATAATGATAGTCATTTAAAGTTTATTGATGAAGGTTTGGAGTTACCTTTGGGGTTGAGTTTTTGGCATCATACGCACATTGTAGAAAATAATAAAAAATATATTACCATTAGGGATAATCTGATTTTCAGTCATAGTAATTATATGGTTGGTTTAATTATATACCCTTTTATGATTATTCCTATCATTTTAAGGCGAGTTCTATATAAGATTTATTTTAAAAAAAATAGTAACAATATTAAAGACCTTACTTGATATTGTTATAAGCTTGAAGAGAATTCTGTCTAGATTGTTTATAATCTATTATTGGATCCGGGTAATTTACTTTTAAGTTTGACTCTTTAGGAGTTTGAAGATTTTTTTTAGAGATATTTTTTAGTTCTGGTAAATATTTCAAAGTATATATGCCTTCACTGTCAAATTTGTATCCTTGAAGAATGGGATTAAATATTCTAAAATAAGGTGCAGCATCAGCTCCAGTTCCTGCAACCCATTGCCAGCTAGCTATATTAGAAGCATAGTCAGCATCTACTAAACAATCCCAAAACCATTGTTCTCCTTTTCTCCAGTCAATTAGTAGATTTTTTACTAAAAAAGAGCCTACGACCATTCTAATTCTATTATGAATAAAACCTGTTTCCCATAATTCTTTCATGCCGGCATCAATTATAGGAAAACCAGTTGCTCCTTTTTTCCAAGCTTCAAAATTAGTTTTTGAATTATTCCATTCAAACGAGTCAAATTTAGATTGAAAGTTATCATATTCCATATATGGAAAATGGTATAATAAGTAATAAGAAAATTCTCTCCATCCAAGTTCAGATTTGTAGTGTTCAACATTATTGTTGTAATCTAGTTTTTGAAGTTCCCACCACATACGATGGATGCTTATCATTCCAAATCTAATATATGGAGACATGCTAGAATTTTTGTTAAGATAAGGGAAGTCTCGCTTTATCTTATATTCATTTACAGAGTTCTCAATGAATAATTTGAAATTTTTCATTGCATCTCTTTCTGATATTCTCCAATGTTTATTTAATTTTTTATGCCAATCAAACTTTGGCAATAAATCAAGCTTATCCAGAGAAGTTTCATTTTCAATAGATGCGAAATTAAGTTTATTTGGCTGTCCTAATGGTTTGTCAGGTTCTTCGAACTGCTGTAAGCATCCCTTTCGGTAAAATGGAGAAAAAACTTTGTAAGGAGTCATGTCCTTCTTTAAAATGGTTTTAGGCTCCCAAAGTAAACTACAATTATATAACTCTAAGTCTATTCCTAGTTTATTTGCAAACACTGATATTTTTTTTTGGAGATTGATTTCATCTGGAGTGAAAGTTTTTTCCATAAAAATTTTACTAATATTATACTTTGATTTTAGTTCGGATATAATCTCCAAACTATTGCCCCGATAATATTGCAAATTATTGTTTAAACATGTGTTTAGACTGTTTAAGGCATGGTGAAGCCAGTATTTTGATGCAGATCCAATCTTTTTTTTGATATTGAAATTGTCATCTATATATATAGGAATGATGTCAGTTTCTTTTGAAGCATAATAAAGTGCAGGATTATCGTTCAATCTAAGATTATTTTTGAATATAACTAAATTCATCAATTATACTGGAGCGTTTATCATTGTAAAGCTGTCAGCGTAAAATGTGTTTTTATATAGCTTTCCAATCACATATGCGAATCTAAACGCATTGCAGACACCATAGATATTGTGCAAATCTTTATGGCTTTCTTGGCAACCTTTTTCGATGCACGATTTTTCATTAACTAGGACACCTACACTACAATTTTTGTCACCGTTTTTTCCAAGGTTACATTTGTTACATGATGAAATAACAAAACCTTCAATCTTTTCATTTTTGGAAAATTCATTTACAAAATTTGAAAGTTTTTTTGTTTTATCAACGTTATTTTTGATTTGGTAACCACCACATCCTGCTTCAAGATTTGAAACTAATATTAGAGCTGCGGTTGATAAAGTAATTAGTAGTTTCATTAGATTTCCTTTTAATTATAAAATTCTTTTTTCAATTTTACATCATTATTGACATTTTTTGATAAACTATCTAAAAAATTATTAATAAATTTTAATCTAGATTTTTCATCTTTAAGATTCAAAAAAATCTGTTTTATTTCTCGTGGCAAAACAACATTTTTTACAAAATCAAAAGAAATGTTTTTTTTAAGTTCATTCTGAAAATTCATATTTGGATTTATTGACATTAAAATTTTGAGATATTTATCTAAAGTTTTTTCAAGATATTTTTTATTTATCAAACTATAATCTTCAGTGAAATACTCAACATCAGCGTACCACAAGTCTTCGTTCTTATGCAATCTTTTAATTTTAAACCTTTCATCTCCCTTACACATTAGGTCATATTTGCCATTAGTATATTTTTTTAAGACTTTTTCGATCGATATTGAGCAACCTACTTTTTCCATCAAATCATTTTTTATAAATACAATACCAAATTCAGTGTCTTGATTAATGCAATCATCTACCATTTTCTTATAACGTTTTTCAAAAATATGTAATGGTATTTGCTCTTTTGGAAGAACGACCATGTTTAAAGGAAATAGAGGTATTTTTTTTAATTTAGTCATTTTTCTTTGATTGGTATGTTATAAGTTCAATAAAATTTGAATTGTTATCTTTTATATATTTTGAGATTGAGCCATCTCTGTGCACAATAGTATTCCCTTTTTGCTCAACATCATCATCCAATATAGCAAAATGTGCTGGATGCTGATCGTTTGTAACAAGTGCTAGTCTTGTATTTTTAAATTCTATAAACGCCCAAGTTGTGTCGCTATAAATTTCTTTGCAATTGAAATTATTTACATACCAATCTAGAGATTTCTTTATGTCTTTTACTTGTATTGCAATATGGTCGATAGTATCAAGTTTCATAATAATTGTGCTTCATTGTTTTTGATTAAAATTAATATCATTAAAATAAGTTTTATTATCCAAAAAAATGTTCTGATCCAATTAGAATATATAAGCTCTTTGATATTTTTAGTGTTTTTAATACCGCTAATACAATTGTGTAATGGTACTTGAATTAAAAATGTGCTAAGCCATACTATCATAAGTGCAAAGAATAGCATTTGAGCATAAATAGAATAATAAAAATTAAATAATATGTAAAAGGTTATAAATACCTCAACTATCATTAGTGGTATAACTATTATTGATATGCGGTTTGTGTATAGAGAATGATAGTTAGAAAAAGATTGTTTAGGTACTTTTAAAAATAAAGGATAACTAACGAGTTGAGTAACTATAATCACACCTATTAAAATGGAATTAATAATTATACCAAATAATAAAAAACTATACATAAAGGACGAGCCCCTCAATTAGTAGCTTATTTGCCCAACTGGTTCGACGAGAGGAGACTAATAAGCCCAAAACAGAGAGGAGCTCGCTAGGTACAGTGTATTTTTGCACGTTTTGCATGTTTTAATATACATGCATTTAGATTTACATACAATAAAAATGTGCAATACGTGCAAAAAAGCTTGATTGAATAAAACGATATTGCTACCTTATAGTATGGCTAAAAATTATTTAAATACAAATCAACTAGCAGATTTATTTAAAGTTGACAATTCAACGATAAGAAGATGGACGATGTCTGGGAAACTTAGCTGCTCTTCATCTGTAGGTGGGCACAGAAAGTTTTCATATAGAGACATACTATCTTTCGTAAATAGTAGTTCAAGTAAAGTCAAGTTAAATTTAAATACAATAAACAATACTGATGTCAAAAATAAATTGATTGAATATCCTGACCAGATAGCAATTAATAGTTTAAATAGATCTTCTGAAAAAATTGATTCACTGATATTTAAATTGTATATGGAAGGTATAAATTTGTCAGAAATTTTTGATAATTATATAGATAAAAGCTTAGATATTATTCAGCAAAAACTTGATAAAAAAGAAATATCTATAGCGGAAGAGCACATTGCTAGAAAACAAATTTCACTTTCACTAAACAACTTTAGAAATACTATACATAAAAACACGGAATCAAGCAGAAGAGCTTTATGTTTAAATCTTGAGAATGATATTCCTGATCTTGCTATTGATATGATTCAAATTATTTTAGAATCAAATTCTTTTTCAGTCCATAATGCGGGGTCTAATACATCCTTAACTGATATAAAGCTTTTAATTGAAAAAAGTAATTTTGATTCAATTTTTATCTACTTATGTAGTCGACAATGTTGTACATCAACAGTGGAAACTAATCTTTCAAAAAGTATAGATGATATTAATAAAATTTCTAGAATCTGTTTAGATAGCAAAATTAATTTAAATATTGGTGGTCCAGCCACAAAAGCTATAATTAAAGAAATTCCTTCTGGATTTAAATCATTTGAAAAATTTTCTGAAATCACAAGTTTAATTTAACGTCATATTACATGTAAAATTTTGTAATCAAACTTTAATTTAATTTATTATGCATGTATATTAACTTGTGAAGTTTAATTTTAAAATATCAGGTTACGGTTATTACTTACCTCCAATGATTGAGACTGCTGATGAAGTTTCAAAAAAAATCAACAGGAGTAAAGATTGGGTTATTTCAAGAGCTGGAGTTGAAGAGAGAAGAGTATCTGAAATAGATGTCGACAAGATGGGGGCTTTGGCTGCGAAGAAAGCTGTGGGAAATAAAAGTAAACCTGATTTAATAATTAATGCTTCAGGTGTTCCTAAGCAGACTATTCCTGATACATCTGTTTTTATTCAACGAGAATTGGGTTGGAGTGGTATTCCTTCATTTAGTGTGCATTCTACCTGTTTATCATTCGTTACTGCTTTAAATGTTGCAGGCTCATTTATTCAAAGTAAATCTTACAATAATATTTTAATTGTTTCATCTGATAGAGGTACTAGAGGAAGAAATTTCGATGAGCCAGAAAGTGCAGCATTATTGGGAGATGCAGCGGCGGCATTCTATTTAGAGTCTACTACTGAAAAAAGAACAGGTTTAATTGATTATGATATGAGTTCATGGCCAGAAGGAGCTAACTTAACAGAAGTCAGAGGTGGAGGAACTAATTTGCATCCTCAAGATGCTAAAACTACATCTTTTGATAATCTTTTTTCAATGAATGGTCCTGAAGTTTTTAGATTTACCTTACCTAAAGTTTATGATATGATTGTAGAAATTTTAAAAAGAAATGATTTTTCTCATTCTGATATAAGCTTGTTAATACCGCATCAAGCTTCAGGAAAAGGAGTAAAAGCGTATCATAAGTTTGGAGGCTTTGCTGAAAAACAGGTTATGGATATAGTTGGTAAAACAGGTAATTGTGTTGCTGCATCTATACCTCTTGCTCTTGCAATGGCTTTTGAAATAGGATTAGTTTCTAAAGATAGTATTATTCTTTTAGTAGGTACTGGAGCTGGGCTATCGATTGCTTCAGCTATAATTAGGCTTTAAATTTTTTAATTAAAAAAGAAAAGGAGTAAAAAATGTTACTTAGATTATTTGTAGTCACTTTTATTTTATCAGGATTCACTTATTCAGCGTGTAGTGATGTTTTGTCTCAGTCTGACTGTGAAAGTTTTTCTTCTTATGGTTGTGAATGGAATTCAGATTCTGGTCAATGCCAACAAACTGGTGGTGGTGGAGGAGGTAGTGCTGCTTCAGGTCCGTATCAAGTTGCATCAATTAATGAAGGTCAAGGCTTAAGAAATGGTCCAGATTATGCTGGTGGTGTTTTATATTATCCATCTGATGGAGATGGAAGTCAAGGTTTTAAAAGTATAGTTTTTACACCAGGTTTTGGTGGAGATAGTTCTGCAATGTCTGGATGGGCTAATTTTTTTGCTTCTCATGGTTTTATAGCCATGTCTATAGGTCCAAATGACCCTATTAATGACTCTCATCAGCAAAGAGGAGAAGGTCTTCTTGATGCTATAGAGACAATTCGCCAAGAAAATTCTAGATCTACATCACCATTATTTGGTTTGATTGATACAAATAGCTATTCTGTAGGAGGTCATTCAATGGGCGGAGGTGCTTCACATAATGCTGCGATGGATGATGACTCGATTCAAGCCATACTTTCCTTTAACCCTACAGCTTTATTTGAAGATTGTAATTATTGCGCATCCGATCAAGGATATTGTATATGTTTAGTACCAGAGCTTATAAATCATACTGTTCCTTCTTTAATTTATGCAGGCGAATTTGAGCTAAATGATTTAGGCCCTGATTATCAAGGTCTAATTGGTCCTGATATGTATACAAATATGCAAGAAACAACTGATAAAATTTACTTTGAGACTACTGGTAATGGTCATAGCTCAGCAGCATTTCCTAATGGCGATGTGGCAGACTATGCTTTAAATTGGCTTAAATATCAAGTATTAGATGATACAGATGCATGTGAAGCATTATTGTCAGTGCCCTCAACATCATCCCAATACATTACAAATTTAGAATGTTTCTCGTTTAATGCAGGTGATGTAAATCAAAATGGGAGCGTAGATGTTTCAGATATAATTTTATTAGTTAATTTTATACTTGGAATAAGTAGTCCTAGTGGATCACAATTTTCTACTGCAGACCTTAATGATGATAGTGTGTTAAGTGTTCTTGATATAATATTAATTATTAATATTATTTTAAATTAAGATTTGATTTTTATTTGTTAGCTTAGATTAATTAAATTAAAACTTATTATGATTGAAATAAATTAAATTTCAAGTTATAAAATAGTGTTTAATTAGTTACTTTTAAAATGTGAGGAATTTTGAATATGAAAAAAATAGGTTTTTTTTGGGGAAGTACTTCAGATAATACAAAAATAGCAAGTGAATTTATGATTGATTACCTTGAAGGAAAAGGTTTTGAGGTAGATTCTTATGATATAGCAGATATTGAAGTGGATAAAATGTTAGAATATGATAATCTTATTGTAGGTTGTCCAACATGGGATATTGGAGAATTGCAAAGTGATTGGGATTCTGTGTATTTAGATTACGAAAAGTTAGATTTTGAAGGTAAGATTGGAGCTTTTTACGCATGTGGAGATCAAACAGGTTATCCTGACAATTTTCTAGATTCTATTGGAATATTAGGTAGAGCTTTTATGGAGACTGGTGGAAAAATTATTGGTAGATGCAGTAAAGAGCCCTATGATTTTAGAGAGTCTTTAGCATTAGATAATGATGAGCTTTTAGGTTTAGGTCTTGATTATGATAATGAAGATGAAGAATTTAATGAAGATCTAATGAAGAATTGGCTTGATAAAATCATTGATAAGTTTTAAAAATTAATGGAATACCTTATAGATGTTTTTTAAAAGAAATTTTTTAGAAATATTAAGGTGGGGCTTAAGATTTCATGGACTAGGACACCTTATAGAAGTTTTCTCTGCAGTTGCTGAATCTGCGTACATAACTGCATTTATAGCCTTATTTTTTATAACTTTAGAAATATTAGCTAGTTTTTATTTGCCTAAAGAACATATCCACTTTAAGCCTATTAAGTCTGATGTTCATGAAGATTGTGAATCTTAATTATTAGGAAACTTAATTAAATGAGCAGAATAGAACAGGAAAGAAATCACAGAAAAAATCTTATTCTAAAAGGTGCATTAAAAGCATATTCTAAAAATGGGATAGATAAAATGACAATGGAGGATATAGCTCTAGAGTCTGATTTTGGAAAAGCTACTATTTATTATTATTTTTCTTCCAAAGAAGATATTTTATGCTCTTTGCTTGAAAATGGATGGAGATGTCTATGGAATTCTGTAGAAGAAATGGTTATCTCCAAAAAAAGTCCCTATAAAAAAATAGTTAGTATGCTTACTGAAATGTCTGATATCGTGTATTCTGATAAATTATTGTATAATTTTTTATTCACTGCGCCAAGATCGTTAAAAGTGTCAGATCAAAAAGCTACATGGAAATCTTTTCAAAAAAGAACGTATGCAACTCTTGAAACAATTGTAGATGAAGGTATAGATTGTGGTGATTTTAAAAATACAAAGCCAGATTTATTTATGAAGGCTGTAGGTGGTATGTTCCATGGTATTGTATTTATGGGAAATCAAAAAAAAATACTTGAAAAAGATGTTCAGGTATTAGTGTCTTCGTTTATAAAATAAAAATAGTAATTGCTGAAAAAATTCTTTAAAAATGAGAATGATTCTCAATATATTACTTATGTTCCTTACCTTCTTAGATTATGATAGATAAAATTAAAAGATTTAATAGCTTGAAGCTTGATTGGAAAAATTTTCAATCAAATAATAAAAAAACACGTATTCGTGATGCTTCTAATATTCTTGGTTTTTCTGAGGCTGAAATTCTTAGCACAGAAATTAATGAGACGGTAAAATATTTATCTGTTGATGATTTGGATGGTTTTTTTAATCATATGTTTTCAATTGATAAATTGATGTTCTTAATTAGAAGTAATTATGTAGTGCATGAAATAGTTGTTGAAGGAAAAAACCTGTATTTTGATTCAGATACAATTTTTAGCAAAAAAAATAATGGCCAACCTCTTTTAAAGTTTAATAGGAAGCTTTTAATGTTTTTTTTCTATCAGAAAAAAATACATTCTAAAAGAGAGTTAAGAAGTATCCAGATATTTGATAAAATGGGTTCATCTGTAATTAAGATTTACTTAAAAGGTCGGGATAAAAAAGAATTTGATAAACTAGTTTCTAGTTATGTTGTGGATTATCAATATCAGCTACAAGGTGTTGATTTTAAAAGCCATTCTCAATCTGGAGGTATAAATTTAGGTTCGGTTGATTTCTATTTTAGAAATAAAAAAAGTACGGATTATATTGTTTCAAATGATATAGTTAGTAATATCAACCTAAGAATAGTTTTGAATAATATTTTAAAAAATAAAATTTCAGTTCAGATATATGCCTTAGGATTAGATGCAGTACAATATTTTTATGGTCAGATTAAAAATATAGTTGATTATGGCCCATGGATTAATATTATAGATAAAGGGTTTAATTTACATGTATTAGAAAAATCTTTAACAAAATGTGTTTTGAGTAAACATTGTAATTATGAGAAATATTTTTATTCTGTAGATTTTTTAGATAATAATGGTAGATATTTATTGGGAATTACATCTACGCAAGGAAAAGAAGAGTCGTTTATTCAAATGGTAAATCATTTAAAGGGGTTAAAATGAAAAAATATATAAAAATGATATTTCTAACTTTAATTATATCTAGTGTTATATTGCCTTCTAGTGAATTAAAAGTTTATAAGAAAACAATTGATAAGAGTCTATTAGATAGAGATTTTAATGATTTAAATGGTAATAATTTTTGGGATCCAGGTGAAAATTTAATTTTTGATGATTCTAAATATAGATATGTAACAGTAGGAGGCAGTATTACAGAAATAATATTTAATTTAGGTTTGGGTTCATTGGTTGTCGCTGTAGATCAGTCGAGTACATTTCCTGAAAATGTAAAAAATCTTCCCCAAGTTGGATATCATCGTTTTATTTCAAGTGAAGGTGTCTTGTCTATGATGCCAAATAAAATATTTGCTACAACTGATATGGGTCCTCCAAAAGCTGTTAGTGAAATAAAAAACAGTGGTGTAGATATAGAGATTTATAAGGCTCCCAAAAAAATAGAAGATGTTATTAATATTGTATCTTTAATTTCAAATGCTATGGATATGGAGGTGTATGGTGATATTATAAATAACCAGATTTTAGATTTGAGGGATAATATTAAAGCTAAATCATCTAATTATAAAAAAACTCCAAAAATGGCTTTTTTCATGAACCCTTCTATTGGTTCGTACAATGCAGCAGGTAGTGGTACAGCTGCAGATTACTTGATTGAGCTAATTGGAGGCAAAAATGTTTTTGCGAATGATTTTAATAGGTATAAAAAAGTTGATAAAGAGCAAATTTTAAATTATAATCCAGATATAATTTTAGTTGCCTCGCACTCTGGGTCTGAAAAAGCATCCTTACATTTTCTCAAAGCGAACGAGTTTAAATTTTTAACTTGTGTAAATAATAGTAATGTAATAGATATTTCAATGTCCGACTTAACCATGGGGCCAAGTTTTATTTCTAACGCATTATTGATAATGGAAAAATTCAAGATTGATTATAAAGAAAAGTAAAAATAAGCTATTTATATTAGCCCTTTCGTCGATACTGATTATATTGTCTATTTTGTCTATAGGTAATGGGCCTGTTAGTATATCATTTAGTCAAATGGTTGATATTTTGTTATATAAGATGGGATTTATAAATGATAATTCATCTTTTACTAACATTCATGAGTCTGTTTTTTTAGATATTAGAATTCCAAGAATATTGTTAGGTATTATAGTTGGAATTGGGCTTGCTTCTTCAGGTGCTATATTGCAAGGACTTTTCAGAAACCCATTAGTTGATCCTGGCTTTATAGGTGTATCAAGCGGGGCCGCTGTAGGTGCTATGGTGGCTATTATGTTCTCCTCACTAATTTCCGGCTATTTTTTTGAAAGTCTTATTCCTTTCATGTTGCCGATATTAGCTATGATTGGAGCCTTTTTAACTACGATCATGGTATATAAAATATCTAAAGTTTATAATAAAACTAATATTATGGCTATGCTATTATCAGGCATTGCAATTAATGCTTTGGCAGGCTCTATTATAGGTTTATTTGTAAGCATGTCATCAGACTCAGAGTTGCGAAGTTTTACGTTTTGGAGTTTAGGAGGACTAGATAATGCTGATTGGCAAGTCGTTGGAATTTCATATGCATTTATTCTCATTTCATTTATATGTATTTATAAAATAAAAAGAAAGTTAGATATTTTTATGTTAGGAGATGCCGAGGCTCATCATTTAGGTGTTGATGTTGAGAATTTGAAAAAAATTATTATACTTATTGCATCTATAATGG
This sequence comes from Fidelibacterota bacterium, assembly GCA_002705575.1. The sequence continues at coordinate 21,865 of PAHI01000058.1, forward strand.
TTGGTATTTCTGTTTGTTTTTGCGGTATGATTGGGTTTGTTGGATTAGTTACTCCGCATTTAGTTCGATTGTTTATAGGGCCTAAACATTCTTATTTAATTCCAGCTTCAGCTTTATTAGGAGCAATATTGCTTGTGTCTTCAGACTTGATATCTAAATTAGTTATAGCTCCAGCCCAATTACCTATAGGTGTTGTTACGTCTGCTATTGGTGCACCATTTTTTATATGGTTGATATTTAGTCAAAAGAGGAGGCTAGGTTATTCAGACTAATAAAATTTTAGAAGTCAAATCTTTATGCTTTGAAATTAACGGTAATAAGCTGATTAAAGATATTAGTTTTGGTGTTGAAAATGGTGACATGTTATCTGTCGTCGGACCAAATGGATCAGGAAAAAGTACTTTAGTTAAACTAATATCAGGTGAGTTATTACCATCTTCGGGATTTATTTTTTTTGATAGAAAGTGTATTTCTAAATATAATCCTAGCGATTTAGCATTAAAGCGCTCAGTTTTATCTCAATCTAATAATCTTTCATTTCCTTTCTCAGTCATAGATATAGTGAAAATGGGTAGATTCACTCAAAAAGATAAAAGGTTTATTCATAATGATGAAGCGATTTGTGGCGAGCTATTAAAAATTTTTGATTTACAAGATTATATAAATCGAAATTATATGACTTTATCCGGTGGTGAAAAACAAAGAGTTCAGCTTGCTAGAGTTATTGCTCAGATTTGGTCATTGGATAGTTATAATAAAAAATTATTAATATTGGATGAGCCTACTTCATATTTAGATATCAAACATCAAGCCTCATTGTTCGATTTTTTGAAAGTTATTAATAAAAAGGGGTTGACAATTATTCTAGTTTTACATGATTTGAATCTTGCAGTTAGGAATTCAAATAAAATTTTAATGCTTAAAAATTCTAAACTTGTTAAATATGGCTACACTAATGATGTTTTAAAATTAGATACTTTAAAAAGTGTATTTGATGTAGATTTGGATGTATTTAAAACGGGTTCGAACAATAAGCCTCTTATCGTTTTTAAATAGGATATTTTTATGGATGATTTATTAGTTAAAGCTATTGAAGCAAAAAATAGTTTAATTGAAAATATGAATACAGTAGTGATGAGCACTATTGGATCAGATGGCTTGCCTAACTCAAGTTATGCTCCAGCTATTGTTGATTTAGATTATAATTTTTATATATATATTAGTAGCTTGTCCAAGCATACTTCAAATTTACTATCAAATAATAAAGTCTCTATTATGATAATAGAAGATGAGTCTGTTTCGGAAAATATATTTGGTAGAAAAAGATTCACAATGGATGCTCATTCAGATTTAATTGATAGAGAATCAAATAAATGGAATCAATTAATACTTAATATGGAATCTAAATTTGGAGAAACTGTTACCTATTTGAAAAATATGACCGATTTTCATTTATTTAAAATAAAACCACAAAAGGGGTTACTTGTACATGGCTTCGCTCGTGCATTTGTTTTTGATGGTCCAGGATTAAGTCAGATTCGCTATCTTAATGAAAAAGGGCACACAAAAAAATAGATATTTTAATTTTCGACTTGTTATTCGAAAACAATTATATTAGTGGTATGTATTTTATTTTATTTTCTGTGTTTAGTTTTTTATTTTGTTCCGATTATTTTAAAGGTCAAATTGTTGATGAATTGGGAAATCCTATTTCAGGTGTCAATATTGAGTTAATAGAATCGCAAACGGGTACTTCTAGTGACAATGATGGTTTTTTTGCTATTGAGTACAATCAAAATCAGTTTTTATTCAAGATTACTCATATTGGTTATAATCAGAAAATTATTGATGCTTCAACAGAAAATGTTTCAAGAATTGTCTTAAAGAAATCGCCATTAGACTCTAATCCTATTGTTGTAACCGGTGCTAGACGTGATTCATATATTAAAGATGTACCTATTAAAACCAAAATTATAACAAATTATGACATTAAAACATCAGGAGTGTCATCTGTCAAAGAGCTTTTAGAGTTAGCTGTTCCAAATATTCAAAATGTAATGTCTAGCCACGCAGGAATAAGTAACGATAATATAAAAATTCAAGGGTTAGATAATAAATATGTATTGTTTCTTATTGATGGAGCCAGAGTGTCTGGTGAATTTGCAGGTAATCTAGATTTTAATATGCTAACTCTTTCAAATGTAGAAACTATTGAGGTTGTAGAAGGAGGTATGTCAAGTTTATATGGCTCAAGTGCAATTGGGGGTGTTGTAAATATTATTACATCAAAAGAATCAAAACCCTTTGAGTTTGAGTTCTCTCATTTGCACGATAGTCCGTTAGTCTCTTCTACAGATGCAAAAGTTGGGTTTGGCTTTAATAATTTTAATTATAGTGTAAATTTATCACAGCAAAAAAGTAATGGTTATGATCTTACACCGGATCCAATTGAAGAACGCAACCCCCTAAAAACTCTTGAAGAATACACCGCGAATACTATAAGTCATAGATTAAATTATTTTTTTAATGAGAGTTTTTCAGTTGGGCTGAGTTACAAAGATTATAAAAATAAAATATCTCAATATACTAATCATTTAGTTTTTACAGATGGCCCTTTATACCCATCATACTATTATTCTTCATTAGCTGGTAAATTGCCATGGTTCCAAGATAAAGAGTATAAACTAGACTTAAATTTTGCAAAAAATAAATCATCGGTGTTTATCAAGTATCATTATGATAAATATGATAAAGGTTATTATTTCTTTAATTATACAGATTTAGATTGCAGTAATGCTAGTGAAGATTATTTTTGTAACAATTCTAATAATTTAGTTGATGCAGAGTATGTCAATTCTACAAATAAAAGTGAGAACGTTATTTTAAAGTATATATATGATATGAGCGACACAAGTTATTTGACGTTTGGTTATGAGCAAAATAAAAATAGATATATTTCTGGTAATATATATTCGCATATTGGGGATTTGGGAAATGGTGAGTATGATGAAGGCATAGAGTCTTTTATTGATGAGAATGGAAACAATCAATGGGATGACGGCGAGCAATTTACTGATTTGAATTTTAATGGATTTACAGCTGGAGTTTATGATTTAGGCGAACCATTTATAGATTGTGATGAAGAATTAGGGATTTGCCAAAATGATGATGGATGGGATTTTGAGTCAATGGGTAATGGACAATATGACGCTGCTGAATTTTATCTTGATATAGGTGATGGCCTTTGTAATGGAGACTGTTTGGCGGAGTCTATTTATGGAGCTGTAGATGGGTCAAAAACATATTTAACAAAAGCTTTTTTTGTTGGTTACTATGGTGACTTTAATAATAAGCAGGTGCTTTCAATATCGCTAAGAGGTGTAGATTCAAAGAATTATGGCAATGATTTAGTGTCTTCTGCAGCATACATGCTTAGAGGGAAAAAATATAATTACAGATTTAATTACAGTAAAGGATTTAGAACGCCATCAATTAAAGAACTGTATTATGATTTTCAAAGCCATCCGCCACCAATCTTAGGCAACCCAGAACTAAAGTCTACAAGAAATAATTATTATTCGCTTTCAATAGATAGAAGAACCGGCAAACTATCTAGTTCTTTTGAATTATTTCACAATAAAGTTGAGGATATGATAGGCACCAATTATTCTGATTCTGATGGCGACGGTCAAGATGATATCATAATGTTTAACAATTATAATCAAGTTGAAATATCAGGATTTAATTTTCATTATGAGGTTTATAAGAACAAAAATAAAATTAAGCTTATTTATAATTATACAGACCCTTCATCATCTAATGATGGTGCTTTAGAGTTAATTTCAAAACACTCATTACAATTAAGGCTTAATAGAGAATTGATTGATGACAGGTTAAATTTATTTTGGAATACTAAATTTTCAGGTAAAAAGTTTATAATGTACTTAGATGATAGGCTTTATCTAGATAGTTATTCTATATCAGATTTAATGTTATCGTTTCAAGTTGATAAGGTATTATCATTAAATTTTGGTTGTAAAAATATTTTTAATTATAAAGATTCGAATAGGTTGCTTGAGAATGATTATTTAAGAGATGTGCTGTCTACCTATAATCCTGGGCAGCGACTTTTCTTTCAATTAAATATGTCTTTTTCTAACTAAATATTCTATAATTCGACTATTCATTCGAAAATTATTGCATAGCTTTTTTTTTAGCAATAAATTATTGTTAATGAGAATGGCTCTCATTAATGAATAATTAGCCAGGAGTTATAAATGAATATATTTTTTACCTTTTTAAATTTTATTTTTTGTGCACTTTTAATGTCAAGTGATGTTGATTTTAATCAGCAAAAATTTGATAGGCTTGATAAAATAGAATATACAATATTCAACGGTAATCGTGATACTGAAACATATATTGATGCAACTAGTTTTGGTGCATGGAATTATTTTTCATTTGAAACAAATTCTGTTGTGGCAACTGTATTAGATGGCGCAACTGACGATATTAATAATATTGAGGCTTCATTAGACTGGGATTTAGCATTTAGAAGAAATCATATAAAAACAAATAGCGGATTGTCAGGACCTGGGCAAGGCGGAGGATATGTGGATGTATCAAAAACTTGGACTGAGCATTGGCAAACTTTAGATAGTGTTCCTGAAGATGCTACTTGGCTTGAAGATGAAGAGTGGTGCTGCGCATATGCTGGTGGTGGAGTATTTAATTTGACGCTTAATAGTAATTTAGCATTAGCTGAATGGGGAGCATTTGGTACATCGGCTGGCTTTGGTATTAATAATTATGTTATGTTTGTTAAGGATGCAGATGGTGAGCTTGTAAAATTTTGGCCGTATAATTATTATAATTCTACAAGCAATGGAGGCCATATAGAAATAAGGTACGACTATGTTGACTTAGAGCCTGACTGTACAGGAGTTGTAGGAGGAGATTCGATTTATGATGATTGTGGTGAATGTTGGACCCCTTATTGTTATTTTGGCCAAGGTAATTTTCAATTTTTATCAGAAGATGAATGTGCGTCAGGTAATGGTTCATGGATAGGCCCTAACAATCCTGGAGATCCATTTTGGAATGATACATGTACAATAGATTGTGCCGGTGTTATTGATGGCCTATCTGTGATAGATGATTGTGGTGAATGCTGGACCCCTTATTGTTATTATGGAATGGGAAGTTTTGAATA
>PAHI01000059.1 GCA_002705575.1 Fidelibacterota bacterium
TAGCGCTGAAGGATTATCAAGTGGTATGTATATTGTTAAAATAAACAGCTCAATTGAAGTCCAAACTCAAAAAATACTATTGATGAAATAGATTGATTAAGATTTTAAACGCTTTAATTTTCTTTCTTCTCTACCTCTAGGGTCAGGCTCTGGAATTGCCTTAAGTAAAGTTTTTGTATAGTCATGCTGTGCGCTTTCAAATATTTTAGAAGTTTTATTTATTTCAACAAGTTCACCAAGATACATGACTCCAACACGATCAGAAATATGCTTAACTACAGATAAATCATGTGCAATAAAAATGATTGAAAGATTTAATTCTTCCTGAAGATCCATCATTAAATTAATAATTTGAGCTTGAATTGAAACATCAAGTGCCGATACTGGTTCATCTGCTATAATAATTTCAGGATCAGTAGCTAAAGATCTAGCAATTCCAATACGTTGACGCTGACCTCCAGAAAATTCATGAGGATAACGAGCTGATTGTTCTGCAGTTAGTCCTACTTTATTTAAAAGCCAATCTACCTTTTCTTTTTTTTCAGATAACGTCATATTAGTATTGATATCTAGAGGTTCTTTTATTATATCTTTAACAAGCATACGTGGATTTAAAGATGAGTAAGGGTCTTGAAAAATCATTTGAATATTTTTTCTGTAAGGCTTGATTTCTGATCTATTTAGGCTTAAAAGGTCTACTTCTTTTGAACCATCAGGAATAGATATAGAGCCATTTATTTTTACATCAGGTGCAGTTAGTCTAAGAACATTAAGTATAGCTTTACCTAATGTAGATTTTCCAGATCCAGACTCACCAACGATACCTAATGTTTCTCCTTTCAATAAATCTAGGCTAAGATTTTTTACAGCGTGCACATATCCAACAGTTCTCTGCAGAATTCCTCCAAATATAGGAAAGTCAACTGATAGGTTTCTAATTTTCAATATAGATTCTTCTGTGTTCATTATTTTAACATATCTTTATTAATTCTAGCGAAGTGATCTTTACTGATTTCAATTAATTCGGGTTCTATTTTTGTACCCTTACAAGCACAATCTTTAGGATCAAATCTTGAGCATAATTTACATTCATCTCCTAATTCTAAAATAGAAGGAACCATCCCTTTTAAAGCTTTCAATCGTTTAGATTTTATATCCATTTTAGGAATAGATTCCATCAGTGCTTTTGTATAAGGATGAATTGGGTTTTTAAATAATTTTTCGATAGGAGCAATTTCTTGAATGACGCCACCATACATCACTATTACTCTATCACATGTTTCTGCTACTACGGCTAGATCATGAGTTATTAATAGAATTGCCGCATCCTTTCTTTTATCTTTCAATTCCATCATCAAATCTAAAATTTGAGCTTGAATTGTAACATCAAGAGCTGTTGTAGGCTCATCAGCTATTAATAAAGATGGATTACATTGAAGAGCCATTGCAATCATAATTCTCTGTCTCATACCACCAGAAAATTGATGAGGATAATCTCTTATTCTTCTTTCTGGCTCTGGGATTCCAACAGCTTTTAGCATTTCAATACTTTTAATAGTAGCTTCCTCATTTGTTAGTCCTTCATGTTTTACCAGTACTTCATTCATTTGAGTTTCTATTCTTAAAACAGGATTTAAAGATGTCATAGGTTCTTGAAATATCATAGATATATCTCTCCCTCTATATTCTCTCATTTCGTCGTAGGTTAAATTTAGGAGGTTAGTACCTTTGTATAAAACTTCTCCATCTACAATTTCTCCTGGAGGATTGGGGATAAGCCTATTAATAGATAAAGAAGTGACTGATTTTCCAGATCCAGATTCACCAACAATTCCTAATACCTCGCCTTGATATATATCAAATGAGATATTATTAACAGCTTTTGCAGTTCCTGCTTCTGTATAAAAAAAAGTTTTTAAGTTTTTAACTTCTATTAATTTTTTAGACATTATCGTAACCTTGAATATACTTTAGGATCAAAAGCTTCTCTAACTGCTTCACTTATAAAAGTAATCATAAATATTGTTAATGTAAGTGCTAGTATAGGAAAAATTAGCATATGCCAGTAGTCTAGATTTTCAGATCCTTGATTTAAAAGATTACCCCAACTTGAGGCAGGAGGTTTTAATCCATATCCTAAGAAATCAAGAGAAACAAGAGTACCTATATCAGCAATTATTGCAAAAGGAGCAAAAGTTATAATAGGAGTTAGAGAATTAGGCAAGATATGTTTGAACATTATTTTCCAATTAGACTGTCCCATTGAAACAGCTGCAGAAACGTAATCTTTGGGTTTTTCTCTAAAAAATTCACCTCTTATGTACCATGTGATTCCTATCCAGCCCTTCAATAAAACTGATAGAGCTGCTAGAAGAATTACACCAGGTTTCATAAAACTTCCTAAAATCATAAGCATAAATAGAAAAGGAATAGAACTGAAAATTTCAATTAAACGAAGTCCAAATAAATCAAGTTTGCCGCCAAAGTATCCAAGACAAGCTCCAATAATAACGCCAATAATATAACTAAGTGTTGTGACTATTATGGCGAATGTAATGCTGATTTTATATCCATCAATTAGTCGTGCAAAAACATCTCTACCAGTATTATCAGTACCAGCTATATGCACCCTATCTGGAAGAGTAGGAGGGTTATTTTCATTCCAAATACCATTGTTATTCGTATCTATAAACGGTTCATTTTTGTCCCATTTTCCATTTCTGTTCAAATCTTTAAATTCTTCATCAAGCTCATCTTTTAAATCTTCATGAGGATGATATATATAAAAAGGCATTACAATATAGTTTTCATTTTGTTGGTTTTTAATCTGTTTAGCTAAAAGTCTGAAATTTGCAGAAATACTTAATATATTTTGATCGAAAGTTTCAGACTCATAGAATGGTGATTTTATTACAGGAACAAATGTAAAAAAATCTCTTACAGCAGGAAAATAATACTGGTCATCATATTTTAGAACTAGCGGCTTATTATTCATCCATAAAGGAGATATTAGAGAAACAATATAAAAAATAATTAATATAATTAGAGAATAGTATCCTCTTTTTATTGACTTGAATCGTTTAATTCTTTTTTGAAATATAGATTCACTTTCGAGGTGGTTTTTTATTTTTGGTTTTCTAAAGATATAGATTAATGGAAATAAAAATACAACTATAAAGGGTAGAGTTTTAATAAACAAATTGAAGGCAAGGCTATTTGATAAAAGAATAATTAGTATTATAATTGAAACAATAATATAGATTTTTTTAAAATACATTATTTGAATCGAATCCTGGGATCTATTGCAGCGTAGCATAAGTCAGATATTAGGTTACCTACAAGTCTAATTACTGTTCCAATAACAAGGAACCCCATAATTATTCCATAATCACGAGAGCCTATTGCTTTGAAGCTTAGCAATCCTATACCATCGATTGCAAAAACTTTCTCTATTAGATATGAGCCTGCTAAAAACAAACCAATTAGTCCTCCTATCCCTGTTGCAAGAGGGATAAGAGAATTTCTTACAGCATGTTTAATAATTACAGATTTTTCTGTAAGACCTTTAGAAAAAGCGGTACGGACATAGTCTTGGCTCATGTTTTCCATAAGAGAGTTTTTCATTAAGACAGTAAGAGTTGCAAATGATCCAAGTGTATAGCATAATGTAGGAAGAAAAGCGTGCTTGATTTGTCCAATAAATTTACCCCAAATAGACAATTGTTCCCAATCTTCAGGTCTCCAACCTCTACTAGGTAAAATTGGTTCATGAAAAAAATTAGATGTAGAAAAAATCCAAATCATTAAAACTCCAAAGGCATAGGCAGGTATAGAGTATCCTATAAAAACAAGTCCACTTGATGCTACATCAAATTTTGAACCATGTTTTAATGCTTTTATTATACCCAAAGGTATACATATTAAATAAGATAGAAGAAATCCTGTTATACCTAAGAATGATGAAATATGAATTCGTTCCCAAAGAAGCTTTCCTACGCTCTCTTTGTATTTGCTCGATTCTCCTAGGTAGCCAGTAATAACTCCTTGCCTTTTTTTAAGCGTAATGGCAACCTTGTCAGAGGTTAATTTATGATCTACTTTCCAATTTGATTTAATCCAATTATTTTCATTACCAAGATCTACTTCATCAATATATTTATAGCCTTCAAAAGGGAAGTCTGTACCAGTAATTGTTTCATATATAATAGGTTTATTGTCTTCTAATGTAACAATAATCCACTTTTGCAAAGATATTGGGATTCCTTTTTCAAATCCAACTTGTTTTGTAGTGTATTTAAAAGGATGATTTAAATCAATTTCTTTATATTCTAATTCTTTTTTTGCAAAACCTAGCCATATTAGATAGCGAACAATGATGGATTTATCTAGGCCGAACTCTCTTTTTAGTTTATCTAAAATTTCTGGAGATAGTTCAGTTTCTCCAAAATTATTTGAGCTACTTGAAGAACCTGCTTCACCGCTTTGCATTTTAGCTTTTTTTATATCTAATAAAGCTTGTTCAAATGGACCGCTAGGAGCTATCTGAAGAATAAAAAAAACTAAAAACGTAGTTCCAAAAAAGGTTGGAATAAGAAGTAGTATTCTTCTAATTATATAGCTAAGCATATTCTATCGTACTTTCCAATAATCAATAACTTCATTCTCTTTTGGCAGTTTAGTTTCGTTATTTTGAGCTTTTTGTAGTTGATTTTCTTTTGAAGGATCAATCCACCACATTGAAATAGGACTTCTCCAATCACCTACAAATGAGATTCCTTTTTTAGGAACGCCAAATTTATTCCAGTAAAGCATTCTAGCTCCATAAGGTGATGTCCAGCCAAGAGCATAATGATATGCTTCAACTGCAATTTGGTCAATTTTATGTGCAATAGGTATTCTTTTTTTAGCGTCCCACTCTTTATTATAGCTATCAATCAATTTATCAATCTCAGGTATAGCCATAGAAGTTATATTTGTTACTTCAACTTTGTCAGCATATTTGCTATGCATCATTCCTTCTGGGCTTGGAAAAAATCCTCCGGTCCATCCTTGAGATGTCACTTCGTATTCTTTTTTCATAGTAGTTGAAAAGGTAGAATTGTAGTCTTGTTGATCAAATTCCATTTTAATTCCAATTTCTTTTAAATCTTCTTGAAAAGTTGAGTATATTCGCTCTTCTCCAGGTGATATCAGGAAATTAAATTGAAATATTTTGCCTTCTTTATTCGTTAGCCACTGATCGCCTGGTATTCTGTCCCAGCCAGCACTTTTTAGAAGCTGAAGAGCTTTTTTAGGACTAAATTCAGTTTTGGGATTATTAGGGTTTGCATACGGAGTACCAAAGAAAAAAGTATTAAGTTGTACATACTCATCAAAAAATAATCTTTTATTAAGTTTTTCTACATCAAACAGATGTGCAAAGGCTTTACGAATTTTAATGTTATTCCAAGGTTCTTTTTGCGTGTTGAAGACAATCCCTGATGGACCTTTTGGTAAATAATTAAATACTTTTAATTTTTGAACCCATCCATTAGCAATTTCATTTTTAGATTCATTGAAACGTTCTACCCACCACTGAGCTCTTCCAACATTATAGATGTCATAATCACCATTAAAAAAGCTTACTACCTGTTGGTTCTCATCTTCAATAAATATAAATTTGATTTGATCAAAATTATAAAGTCCCTTATTGCGTTTGTAATCTTCTGCCCAATAATTATTTCTTCTTTTAAACACAATGTAACCTTCATTTCCTTTTTTAGATTTTTCATAATCATATTCATATGGACCAGATCCTGGCATAAATGCAAAATCATATTTATCAATATATCCTGCGCCATCCACTTTATCTAGGTAATAACTTGGCATTGGAGTAAACCCTGCGGCATACCTAAAACTTCTCCAATCCTCTTTTTTTGCAACAATTTTAACGATATATTTTGTCTCAGCAGTAGGGATTTCAAATAGTTCGTTGTATATCATTGCTACATTAGGATCTTTGTGCCCTTCGTCAATTAGAAGCTTGAAGTATGATACAACATCTCTAGATGTTATATCTTTGCCATCTGCCCATTTAGCATTAGGGTCGATTCTAAACCAGTAGGTCAATTTATCTTCAGATATTTTCCAATGAGTTGCTATTAGAGGTTCCCATACTAAATTTTCATAATCAAAGCCAAGTAGTGCTTCATATTGTAGGCCAGACATTAAACTATTTATCTGATATCTACTTCCTTTGCCGATATCTCTGAAAGTTGTAGGGTATTCAGCTCCTCCAAGCATTGTAAGTGTTCCGCCTCTTATTGCATTGGGGTCTCCTGATGGTCTAGGAGATAGGTTTGTATCCCACCCTAATGATTCTGAAATATCTTCAAATCCTATACCACCATCTTCTTTTGAATCTTTTAATAATGGATTGCTTGTGCTTTCTGTTGGTTTATAGCTAAATGGAAGCATAAAGTTTAAATAAAGCATTGTAAGTATTAAAAAATAAATTTTTTTGCAATTAATAATCATAAAGACCTCTATAATGTTTTTTTAAATTCCACCTAACTTACCGATTTATTATAAATTCTAGAAATATTAAAAACAAATGGGAGGTATACTTATTTCATTCATATATTTAAAATATCATGGAGGTTGAAAAATGAAAGAATTAGGTTCTTATATTAACCATTTAGATGTTTCAGCAGACTGGGTAGGTCTTAGAGAAGTTAGAGAGAGTAAAACTTATCGATTTATAAGAGATTTAAATCCTCAGTCAAATACTAGGGTGGATTCTCATGGCATTATGATTGAAGTTTTAGATAATGGTCAATTTGGATATTCTGCAACTAATGATTTGAGTCTATCGGGAATAAATAAAGCCGCAAAGCAAGCTTTAGAAAACTCAAAGTCTGCAGCTAATAATTCCTTGTTTAAATTTTCCCCAGATGTTAGGCCTAAGGCTATAGGTAGTTACGAATCACCATATGTCAAAGATGTATCTGCTCTATCTGCAGGAGAAATTAATGAGATTCTTGTAAAGTCAAATAAATTTTTAAGGAGTTCAGATAAGGTTATATCTGCTACCTCTATGGCAATGATTGTTGAAACAGAATTTAATTATGTTTGCACCAATGGTAGCAATGCAAATCAAAAGTTTATAATATTAATTACAGATCAAGCGGTTAATGTAAAAGATGGTGATGTTATTCAAAGAAGATCTATGGGTAGAATGGGTCATCAAATGGGACTTGAAGCTCTAAATGAAGATCTTGTTATGAGTAATTGTGAAAAAATATTAAGCGAAGCAATTGATCTTCTTAGAGCTGAAGAGTGTCCTAATGAAAAAATGGATATTATTATAGCTCCAAGTCAAATGGTACTGCAAATTCATGAAAGTATAGGGCATGCTTTAGAAATTGATAGGATTTTAGGTGATGAAAGAAATTATGCAGGTTGGAGTTTTGTAAGATTAAATGATTTTGGTAATCTGAAGTATGGATCAGACATAATGAATATCACTTTTGACCCAACTATTCCGAATGAAATGGCATCATATCTTTTTGATGATGGTGGCATGGAAGCAAAAAAAGAATATTTGATTAAAGATGGCTTATTAATAAGAGGACTTGGAGGCATGGAAAGTCAAGCACGTTCTAAAACTCCTGCGGTTGCTAATTTTAGAGCATGTTCATGGAATAGAGCTCCTATTGATAGGATGGCCAATTTGAATTTGGAGCCCGGAAATTCTAGTTTTGAAGACATGGTATCTTCAGTGGAAAAAGGAGTTTATGTAGAAACAAATAGATCCTGGTCTATAGATGATTATCGTAACAAGTTTCAATTTGGAATGGAATATGGAAAATTAATAGAAAATGGAAAACTAACAAAAACAGTAAGAAATCCAAATTATAGAGCAGTAACGACACCTTTTTGGAATAAATTAAAAATGGTAGGAGACAAATCTACATTTGAGGTTTTTGGAACACCTAATTGCGGTAAAGGTGAGCCGAATCAAGTAATAAGAGTTGGGCATGCTACACCGGCATGTTTGTTTGAAAATATTGAAGTTTTTGGAGGAGCATAGAATGCAGGAGAATTTTAAAAAATTATCAGAGTATTTGTTTAGCCTAGTAACTAAAAATGAAGTATTAACTCTATCTGTATCTGGAGAAAAAAGTAATTTTTGCCGATTTAATCAGTCAAAAGTTCGTCAAATAGGAAATGTTGTTGACACAAACCTTTCTTTATCTTTGATTAATGATAGTAGAATATGTCATGGAGGTATAACTCTTTCTAATGATTATAATGTTGATACAAAAAGAGCTTCTGATGAATTGGAAAGGCTTAAAAAAGAGGTTGTTCAGCTACCAATAGATCCTTTTTTGGTTATGCCTTCAAATCATGAATCTTTAATTGAAGTCAATTCAGGTCAACTATTAGAATCAAAAGATATAGTTAAGTCATTAAGTCCAAGTATAGTTGATGTAGATTTATCAGGGATTTGGGCCTCAGGAAATATTTTTAGAGGATGTTCTAATTCTTTCGGGTTATTTCATTGGTTTGAAACAGATACGTATTCATTTGATTTTTCTCTAGTAACTAAGGATGAGAGAATGGTTAAAGGAACTTTCGCTGGTACAGATTGGAATCAAGATAAATATGAAGATTATATTAAGAAATCAAAGGCTAAACTTAATCTTTTAAATAGAGATGCTATTAAAGTTAAGCCTGGAAATTATCGGACATATATTGCACCAGCAGGAGTATCTGATATACTTGACATGTTTTCATGGAATGGAGTAGGAGAGTCTTCTATTAAACAAGGACAAAGTGCATTAATTAAACTAAGAAATAAAAATAATTTAGCAGGTTGTTTCTCAATGGGTGAAGATTTTACTACGGGTTTAGTTCCGAGATTTAATTCAATGGGAGAAATTTCTCCTAAAGTACTAAATATTATTGATAGTGGGATTCTTATAAATACGCTTATTAGTTCGCGTACAGCTAAAGAATATAATCTCAAATCAAATTATGCTGATGATGGTGAATATTTAAGGTCTCCAAAAATAAATCCTGGTAATTTAAAAGATCAGAATATTTTAGAAGAATTAGATACAGGCTTATATCTTAGCAATCTTCATTATCTTAATTGGAGCGATAATTTAGGAGGACGGATAACAGGTATGACACGTTATGCTTGCTTTTGGGTTGAAAGCGGAGAAATTGTTGCTCCTATTGAAAACATGAGATTTGATGATAGTTTTTACGATTTTTTTGGTAGTAGTTTAGAATCTGTAGGTAAAGAATTAGAGTTTGTTCCATCAGTAGGCACTTATAGTCAGAGAAGTTTAGGAGGAAATATGTGTCCTGGTATTTTATTAAATTCTTTTAAATTAACTCTTTAAATTTTTAACTGATTCCAGCAGTGCCACCGAGATTTTTTAAATTTATTCCTAATTTTTGACAAGCTATCTCCCACATTAGATTATCGGGAGTATTAAATATTAAGTTTTTATCTGCAGGAAGAAGAAGCCAATCTCCTTGCTTGAGTTCATCTTCTAGTTGACCAGGACCCCACCCAGAGTATCCTAATGCAAACCTATAGTTATTAGGACCATTACCTTCCAATATATCTCCAATAACTTTTGAGTTTGATGTTAGAGAAATATTTTTAGATATTTCTAATGTACCATTGGTTTGGTAGCCTTTCTCGTGTATTATAAATCCTTTACCAATATCAACAGGACCACCGAGGTAGACACTTAAGCTGGGATTGATTTCTTTAAGGTCCATTTTTTTGAGCAATCTACCTATATCTGGGATAGGTTTATTTATCATTATACCCATAGCACCATCATTATTATGCTCACATATGTATATAATTCCTTTATCAAATACACTTTCAGATAAATGAGGCATCGTTATAAGGAAATTGTTTTGAAGATTTATTTTCTTAGGCATATCTAATAATCGTAAAAAATTAAGATTTTTCCAAAATGTTTTTATTTAAATTTATAAATCGTTAAAATTAAAATAATTTATAATATGGTTTTTTAGATATGAAAAAAATATTTCCGCTATTACAGATTTTATTAACTATACTTTTTATTTTCATTGCATGTATTGTATATGGTTTAAGTATTACGCCTTCGATTTTATTTTTTAATTTTGCATCAAAAACAGATTTAGTTCTAAATTCGTCATACTTTATTAGCAGTTTTTTTATAGGATTTATTATTGTTGTTTGTTTTTTTATATTTGGAATTTCATTAATATTGATTGTAGGAATTATTTTTAGAGTTTTTCCAATTAAGCCACCTCCAGGTATATATCCTTTGGCTTCTTTTAATAGCATAAGATGGGGATTCTGTGGAGCTTTTTTAAAGCTTGTTAATTTGATTTTTTTAGATTTTATAACGCCATCATTTTTAAATGTTATATATTTTCGATTAGTAGGTGCAAAAATTGGAAAAAATGTTCAGCTTAATACATTAAATATAAATGATCCCTGGCTTCTTAATATTGGAGATAACTCTGTTATAGGAGGAGGCTCTAGTATAAACTGTCATACCTATGAAAGAGGGAAATTAATTCTTGAAAGAGTTAAAATTGGTAGAAAGTGTACAATTGGAGCACATGCTTTAGTATGGCCTGGATGTGATATTGGAGATCAAACTATAATTGCAACAAAATCAGTTTTAAAAAAAAGAACAAAGACAGGTATTAAACAAATTTGGAAGGGTAATCCTGCTAAAAATATAAGGGCTAAATAAGTACTATGTTCAAATGTTATATATGTTTATTGATATCTTTAATGTTGTCAAATAACAATTTTGATGAGAACTTTAAGATTCTAAGTCATTTAAAAGAATCTGAGGGCTGGTTTTTAATTAGCAGTAGAGCTGATAGTGTTTTTGTATATGAAAAAAATATAAATAATAAAAAAATAAACGCCCTTAAGGTTCAAAAAGTTGTTAAATCTAAATCAGAAAATATTATGAATGTTATTATGAATGTATCTGAGTATCCCGAAATCATGAATAATGAAAAAGTAACGTCATCTATAATTAAGAAAGATAATAAGTCAGTTTATGCATATAATCATTTTCCTATTCCAATACCATTTATGAGTGACCGTCATTATATTTTCATTTTAAATCAAATATCAAATAAAAATGTAGAATGGGTTTTATTACCTATTGAAGAAACTCTTTCAGATTCTGAAATACAAAAAATTATAAATAAAAATTCAGATGCAGTTTACATGCAAGAAGGTGCGGGTTTTTGGGAGGTAGAATATCTGTCAGATAATTTTAGTCAGGTTTCGTATGCTTTGTATATGGATTCAGCTGGCAGCATATCAGACTATTTAAATGACTATCTGAATTCATATTCAATCATTAATTTATTCAAATCAGTTTTAAAAAAGGCAGAGGAGATTAATTGAATGTTAAGTAAAACTATTTTTGGTATTATTCTTTTGTTAATGATCTCAGGATTAATTTTTGTTAGCTGTATGAAAAGAAAAGATGTTAATCTGAAGGGAACAAAACCCTTATCTTTATTTTATGATTTATCAGCAAAAACTATTGATGGTGAAATAATTTCAATGGATAATTATAAAAATAAATATATATTAGTAGTCAATGTAGCTTCAGAGTGTGGATATACACCGCAATATGAATCGCTACAAAAATTATATAAAGAACATAAAAAAGATTTAGCAATATTAGCTTTTCCATCTAATGATTTTCTAAATCAGGAGCCAGGTTCAAATCAAGAAATTAAGAATTTTTGTAAAGTTAATTTTGGTGTTAAGTTTGATATCTTTGAAAAGATTTCAGTAAAAGGTAATAGTCAAAATATTCATCCTATTTATAAATGGTTATCAGATAAATCAGAAAATGGTTGGAATAGTAAAAAACCTACATGGAATTTTTGTAAGTATTTAATAGATAAAGATGGTTTGCTGGTTGGTTTTTGGGGGTCTGCTATTGACCCATTATCTCCAGATATAAAAAATAAAATAAAGTAATGAAATTAAAGCAAAAATTTTTTATTGATAGTCATAAAGGAATTACTCCTTTTTTTATTTTTTTTCTTATTATTTTCTATTATCAATGGGACAATATTTTTGCTATTGCTTACTTAGCGCTACATGGAAGTTATGGCATATTATGGATAAGTAAAAGTTTGATTTTCCCTGATAGGCAATGGGAAAAGAAGTCAAGCTTATCGTATGGTCTTTTAATTTGGTTAGGTTTATCTTTATATTGGATTGCTCCAATTGTTATTATTACTCCTTATAAATTTGAACAATTTATTTTAATATTAAATCCGAGCAACTTTTATTTACTGGGATGTATTTTTATTTATGTTTTAGGAGTTTTTTTACACTTTGGTTCAGATATGCAAAAGTATACTCATTTAAAATTGAATCCCAATACATTGATTAAGGATGGGTTTTTTTTAAAAACAAGAAATCCTAATTACCTTGGAGAATTATTAATATACTTGGGATTTATAGCTATATCTTGTAATTGGATTCCATTTATAGTCTTAGGTCTATTTATTTTTGCTGTATGGATTCCAAATATGAATAAAAAAGATATATCATTATCAAGATATGAAGGATTCGATAATTATAAGAGTACTACTTATAAATTTATTCCATTTATTTATTAAAAATTATGAAAAGTTTAGATTTGCATGGAATATCTCATGAAAGTGCTAAGGTGCTTGTGGTTACTTTTATTGATAGTAATTTAGATAAGTTGCCAATAGAAATTATTACGGGGAACTCTAATTATATGAAAAAAATTGTTTTAGATATTGTTAATAAATATGATTTAAAGGCTTCACCTAAAAATTATTACAATTTAGGTTGTTTAGTAATTAATAATTAATAGCATATGTTAAATGATATTTATAACTACACTCTTCTTCCTTGGGGAGTTTTTGGATTATTTATTTTTTTTACATTGCTTAAATTTTCTGCACCATATGGTAAATTCAACAGTCATTCTTGGGGACCGAGTATATCATTTAAATGGGGATGGATTATTCAAGAAATAACATCTCCTATAGTTTTTTCATATTTTTTTTTAACTGGAGATTTAAATCTGAAATTATTTTCATGGGTCTTCTTTTTTTTATGGAATTTACATTATTTTAATAGATCTATAATTTTCCCTGTTCGTCAGATTCAAACCTCTACGTGCCCTTTAATAATTGTTGTTTCAGCTATTTTTTTTAACATTGTAAATGGTTTTATTAATGGCTATTATTTTGGGAGTATTGCTTCTTATGAATGGAGTTATATAAATGAATTAAATTTAATTATAGGTTTAATTATATTTTTTTTGGGCGCAGTAATTAATTTTAAATCTGATAATATTCTTATAAGAATTAAAAGAAAATACAACACGTATAAAATTCCAAATGGGTTTCTATATAATTATGTATCTTGCCCTAATTATCTAGGTGAAATCATTCAATGGTTAGGTTTCTTTATCATGACAGGATCTATTCCAGCGTTATTATTTTTATTATGGACTGTTTTCAATCTGGTTCCAAGATCAATTTCAAATCACAGTTGGTATTTAAATAAGTTTCCAGATTATCCTAAAAATAGAAAAGCAATTATTCCATTTATTTTATAATAAGTTACATTTTGAAATAAAATAATTATTCAATTTTATTTTTTTTAGTATTAGAATTCTTATGATGGGATTATCTACTTCAAATATTGAAAGTAATTTATTAAAAATATCTAGCATAATACATGACTCTCAAAATCTTAATATAATCTTTGAAGAGTTGGCTGATATTATTGAATCATCATGGGATATAAAAAATTATTATGTCGCTCTTTTAAACAGAGAGCTGGATTTAATTACCTTTCCATATTATAATGACATAAAAGATCAGCCTCCTAAGGAGAAGTTCTCTAAAGGGAAAGGTATTACAAATTATGCTTTAAAGTTAGAGCAAGAATTGTTAATTAATTCATCTGATTATAAAAAATTAGTTAAAAATGGTGATATAGAAGCTATCGGTTCAACTCCTAGCCATTGGCTAGGAGTTCCTCTTAAAGATTTTAATCAAGTTACAATAGGATTAATTGTAATCCAAAATTATGATAGTAATATATCAATTAACCAAAAACATGTAAAAATAATGAGATTTATTTCTGAGCAGTTGGCGCTTGCTATTGACCGTTTTCAGCACATTAAAGAGGTGGAGCACTTAACTTATTATGATCCTTTGACAGAACTTCCAAATAAAAGTCTTTTTTATGAACATGGGTCAAAAATTATTAATGAAAATAGATCTATGTTGTCATGTTTTTTTATAGATATTGATAATTTTATGATAATTAATGATACTTATGGAGACTATCTTTCAAATCAAATAATTGAAAAGGTATCTTATAACTTATCTAAATTAAAATCAGATAATTTTAGAATATATTATTGGGGTGCTGATAAGTTTACTGTGATTGCTTCTGATTGTAAGAGTATTGAAAATATTAAAAAAATTGTGTCTGATCTCAAAAATAATGTTTGTACTAAAATAAAATTTGATAATAAAGAAATAAATATTACATGTAGCATTGGTGTGAGTGTTTGCCCTATTCATAGTGATAATATTTATGATCTGTGTAGAGATGCAGATATTGCAATGCATCAAGCTAAAGAAAATGGAAAAAATCAGTTTTTTATTTTCGAAGAATACATGAAAGATGTAATTATATCTAATTATGGGATTAATGAAGAATTAAAAGAAGCAGTAATGAAAAAACAGTGGGAGATTTATTATCAGCCTCAAATTAATTCTAATAAAAATGATGTAATTGGCTTTGAAGCATTGATAAGATGGAAGCATCCAGAAAAAGGATTGCTTATGCCATCTGTTTTTATTCCAACAGCAGAATCAACAAATTGTATTTTTAATATAGGCAAATTTGTGGTTAGAAATGTGATAAAGCAAGTAAGTGAATGGAATCAAAAATATCATATAAAATTAACAGCGGCGATTAATCTTTCTCCACGTGAATTTGAAAGAAAAAATTTAGTTTCTTTGATAGAAAAAACATTAAGAGAGTTTAGTGTCTCTCCAGAATTAATTGTTATAGAGATAACAGAGAGTACTTTCTTGGCTGATAATATTAACCAAATGAAAAAGCTAAAAGACTTAGGTTTAAAGATTTCAATTGATGATTTTGGTACGGGATATTCTTCATTAAGTTATTTGCATGAATATCCAATTGATTCAATTAAGATAGATAAATCTTTTGTTAGAAATATTAATTCAGACAATCAGAAGAAAGTACTTTCTAATTCAATAATTAACTTAGCAAATAACCTTAATCTTGATATCGTTACTGAAGGAATTGAAGAACAAAAAGAGTTAGATTTTTTCATATCAAAAGAGTGTAGTAAATTTCAGGGTTATTTTTTTAGCAGGCCATTGCCCAAAAAAGAATTTGAAAGTTTATTGATTCATTAGGTATTATTTATCTGTAAAATTAGTATCTTCCTGAAAGTTAACTTTCTTTATTGGACGACCATTTTTATAGGTTGTTATTTTTTTTAACCAGCCATCCGTATCATATTCTGTCCACTTTCCATTCTTAAATCCACTATTATATTTTCCAACTATATATTTCTGTTGGTTTTCATGATAACTTATAAAAGGACCATTTTTTTTCGAGTTATTATAATATTGTTCGCTTTTAATTTTCCCATTTTCATAATAATACACAACTTTAAGTATATCTTTTTTCCCTTTGATTAACAAATAATGTTCTTCTTTTTTTATGGTACCATTTTTGTGAAAATCTATTTTTTCTATAATTTGAGTTGATAACAAAAAGTTTATAAAAAACAATAAAAAAAGTCTGATGCGCATTGTGACAAATCTCCTTAATTATAATTATTTTTATATTATTAGACAGTTAAATTTAAAAATTTTTATACTTTTTTTCAAGTCTATGGGAACAAAATTATATGTTCATTGTATAATATTTAAAGACACAAAAAAACCTCCTCTTGAAAAAGCCCTTTCCTAGGGCTTTTTTGCATTCAAAAGTAATTAATTCTGATTTTTTATAAATTCAATTAATGAGTCAATTTCAACTGTTGTGAGAATTTTTTTATAAGAACCCATAAGGTTAGGGTAGCTTTTTACAATATGTTTTTCTGGATATAAAATTGATTCAATAAGGTAGTCTTTATTTGCAATTATTACGTCGCCGTTAATTAGAAATCTTTTTTTGTTGTAAAGATTTTTAAAACTTGGGCCTATCATTCTATCACCATTGATTGAGTGGCATGTGTTACAGGCATTTTCTAAATACAATGATTTACCTGTTTTTATTCCTTTATTATTGCAGCTAGTTAATAAAATAAATATTAGAAATATAGTGCTAGATTTTCTCATCAGCTTTTCTAATCAATAAAGTATTTACCATAGATAATACTATTGCAATAATTACATCCCATATCGGTGTCGCGTTTGGGAATCCAAAATTCCATAATATTATTAGAGTAATCCAAAAAAAATAAACTTTATAATTCATTAATTAGTTTTGGAATCTTATCTCATCCCAAATATCATTCTCTGTTAAAGGCTTCCATGAAGTAGACCAGTCAGGATCAAAAGCAGATATGTAATCAGAATCCCAAAGCCAATGAATTAGCGGTTTTATTTTGTTATCATTGGTACTCTCATAGAGCTCATTATCTGATATTGATATTTGAATATGAGCAGAATTTCCATTAAATATAATTGATGAAATTTTAAGACCCCAAAAGGATTTTTTGTAGATAGGGCTAGGATATAGAGGTACTTCTTTAATTACATTACGCCCATCTATATTAATATTAATTATAAAGTAAGGGGTAGTATCGTATGATGAACCGCCCATATTTACAGGTGTTAAGCTATATTCTAGGTTTCTACCCATTAGGTTGCAATCATTATGGATTTCTTTATTTTCATGAAAGATTGAGTGATATGTTAGATTGGTATATTCTCCACAATATTCATTTTTTTCATTACAATTATTAATATTATAAGTATTAAATGTTCTAATTTCAAAAAAATTAGAATTTTTGTCGCAATCAACTTCTAATAACCAATGTGAGCTATTTGATAAACTGATATTGAGAATAAAAAAAAATAATATTATATGAAATATTTTTATCATAGCAATTATCTAATTTACTTATCTTCAAAAAATAAAGCATCTGAGTTTTTTTCATAAATCCATCCTTTACTTGTTCTGTGGTCATACCAGAACATTTGACCAGTCTTAGTATCAATTAAGTAGCGATTTGCATGATCTCTTCCAAAGCCTTGAAATCTACCCACTTCATCATTTTTTAGATATCTAGATGATAAATCGTAGCTTTGTCCCATAAATAAAAAGAGTCCAAAGCCAAATGTAAGGCCTAAAATAAATTGGTTATTTTTTTTCATATGGTTTTCTCCTTGATTAAAATTATTGTTGAATTTACTTTTTATTTTATAAAAAGAAAAGCCCCACTAATTAAGTGAGGCTTTTTATAATTAAATTTTACTAATATAATTTATTTACTCCATATCGCAAAGTCACCTGGATTTATACCTGCTTCATAATTCATTAATTCTAAATTATTTGAATCAACAACTTTTATTGTGCCAGGTTCATTAGAGTTTCTTAGGGCAAACCAAATATTGTTATTAATTACTTCAACATGATAAACATCATCTTGGTTGTAATTTCCAATTCGGTCTGATTGAAGCTCTAAGTTTTCATTAATTGGAAATATTCCGCCATCATATGATCTATATACTTGACCATTGTAGTTTAAAACAGATCCACCGCATACAACGCCGCTACCGTAATTTAAAATATTTACATCGGACCCTGAAATTTTCGATGATCCATGTGTTGTTGTTGTATTTAAATAGCTTCCGTCAATTGGATCATATTCAGTATCATAGAATGTTCTAGAAATATAGATGTCACCACTATTGACTACTAAATTTTGTGGCCCTCTACCTACTTCAATTGATTCAACAACTAAATTAGTGTTTACATCAATTTTACTTACATCTGATTCATTACTATTTGCAACCCATAAAAAATTAGAATCATATATCATTCCTTCAGGCATAATTCCAGCTTGAATGGTTGTTTCTTCAAATTGATTAGTATTAAGATCTAAAATTTTAATATATCCGGGTTCGCTTAGATATACATTGTAATCAGGATCCCAGAAAGTTATATATGCTTTATCTCCAATGATTTCTATTTCTCTTGGAGATAAACCTCCAGTTTGTATTTCTACTTTATTACTAATCCCTTGCTCTGTTATATCAAATAATAATACTTTTTGACTGTTGTTCACAGATACTATAAGCTTATTATTGTAAACTTCTAGAGCATGTACAATATCTCCTAATTGTTCTGTTTCTATTGCTTCGCCTAATGAATTAATCATGGTTATTGTACCTGTGTTGGTTGGTCCTTCCCAGCTAAAAGCACCTTCGTTAGCCACAAAAACCCAAAAATTGTTTTCATCTGTGCTGGTTGTTGGATTGTTTTCACATCCAAAAAATAGCAGTGCTAAAAAAATATATTTTAAGTAATACATTTATTCTCCTATATGTTTTAATCGCAAAAAGATTTATAAAAAATTATAACTTTAATCGCGAAAGTTAGTAGTTAAGATGAAGTGTCTGGCTTATTAAAAAAATACAGTTGCGCGTCAGCTTTGGATTCTCACCAAATTCCTTCAAAAATTGATTTTTAATATAGTTTAAATTTCAAAAATTGAAAAGATTTGTTTTGTTTTGTGGGGATTTATTTTTTATTAAATTAGATAATTATTAACTATGAAAAAGTATTGTCATATAATTATACAAATGTTTGTTTGGAACTTGTTTTTTCCAAGCATTATTGCAACTACAGAAGATGGTCAGAAAGTTGTTTTACATAATGATGGAACATGGAAATTTGAGAATCCAGCTGAGGTTGCAAAATATAATCTAGTTGAATTTTTAGGAGCAAGGTTTGAAAGTCATGAAAAGCATTTTGGTAGAGATGAGAAACCATACAATTCTCATGTAAGAGGCTTTTTTCAGTTTAGAAATAACTCTGACAGACAAATTGTTGCAATAAAATATAAGTTTTCTTTAGTAGATGCATTTGATGAAATTTTACATGAATCAATTGTTAAGGATGATATTATTATAAATCCTGAAAAATCAAATAAAATGGATACTTACTATTATTGGGAAGATACTTTTGAGAATGATGATATATATGACAAAATAATAGGTCCTGTAAATTCAAATAACTTAAAAGTTAAATTAAAATTCTTGCTTGTTGTATTTGACAATGGTACTAAAATAAAGTATAACTAATAGGGCAATTTTAGATTTGGTTTATTTCTAAAGTTTGGTTTAACTAACTTCGTGTTTTTAATATCTTTCAGAACCATATCAACAGCTTTATCTAGCTGAGTATCTATATTTTTTTTATATTCTTTTGGTAAGTTATTAACCTCAACATCTACATCTGTTCCATAATTTTCAACTTTCCAGCCAACATCTTTAAACCAGAATGAAAATTCAGGTTGAGTGGTTAATGTACCATCTACGAGAGCGTTTCTAGGCCATATCCCAATAACTCCTCCCCATGTCCTTTTGCCAATTAATTTCCCTAATCCCATTAATTTAAATGAGTGACTAAATATATCACCATCTGATCCAGCATTTTCATTAGTTATTGCAATCATTGGACCAGCTACCGATTCTCCAGGATAGGGTTCATCTCCCATCCAGCGGGTCAAATCATAACCAATTCTTTTTCTAGCTAGCTTACTCAATATTAATGGAGATACATGACCACCGCCATTGAATCTAACATCAATTACTAATCCATCATAATCAAGTTCTGTTAAGAAATAACGATGAAATTCAGCAAAGCCTTCTGGGCCCATATCAGGTATATGAATGTAACCTACCTTATTCTTTGTTTTTTTATGAACGTATTGCCTGTTATTTTCAACCCAATCTCTGTATCGTAAATTTTGATCACTAATAATTGTCTTAACATTAGCAGATTCACTTTTGTTTTTAATAGGATTAAATATTTTTAGCACGACTTCACTAGAAGATTTATTTACAAGCGCATGATTTGGAGAATATGTTTTAGATAACTTGTTGCCATCGATGTGAGTTATAACCATGCCTTTTTCAATTTTTAGACCAGGTCTAAATAATGGAGGTTGTAAAGAGTCTGTCCAAGTATCTCCTTTTATAATATTTGTAATTTCATAACCTTTACTATGTAGTTTATAATCAGCTCCTAAATGTCCTAATCTATAAGATCTCGTAGGTTTATAGTCTCCTCCAAATTCATATGCATGAGATGTTCCGAGTTCACCTTGCATCTCCCAAGTTAAATCAGAAAATTCACTTTTAGTTCCTACTCTATCTATTAATTTTTCATATCGAGAGAAGATTTTCTTCCAATTAATACCAGACATATTTTTTACCCAGAAGTAGTCTCTTTGTAATCTCCAGGCTTCAGCATACATTTGGCGCCATTCATGGGTTGGAATAATTTCAACTTTAGCTCTTTCAAAATTAATAAGTCCACTTGTTTTGTTAGCTTGTTCATTAGATAGGATGTCTTTTGAAGGAGCTGTTTTTGCATCTAGTAATCTCACTCTTTCTCCAAAATCAACTAATAATTTTGTTTTATCTCGAGATTGACTGAAATCAGATATACCAAAAGAATAGTCGTTTTCTTTTAGCTCCAATAAATCAAAATATTTAAGAGAATTTTGAGGATTATTATGTATATCATACCAGCCGGGGCTTAAAGATCCTTTTATAGGTCCAAAAGAATAAAATATTTTATTTTCACTGAATCCTATTTCTTGATATCTTCTTTCAGGTACAGGAATAGAAATAATTCTGTTTTTGATTCCTTTGAAATCAATCTTGACAACTAGTTTTTTCGTATCTTTTTTGACTTCTTTTTTATGCTCAAATTCTTTTAAAAATGGACTTGGAGTATCTGCACTTAAAGTTAAGATATATGGTTTAATACCAGATGGAAAGCCTAAATCGAACTGAAGATTGTCATATACAGGATTGAAAACTCGGCCCGATAAAAAAGTTAAATATTTCCCAGATGGATCGAAAACTGGTTGAAAATCACTTAGAATTGGATCTGTAACGGTATGACGTTTATTTTTTTTGATATCATATATTTTGATTACAGAGCTTCTTCTATTTAATGAGCAATCATAAGCAATATATTTTCCATCAGGAGACCAGTCTACTCCATTAATAGGGCTATGTTTGCTTTGGTCAAGCTTTTTCAGCTCATTGGTTTTTAAATTAAGGAGCAATAGTTCGTGTTTATGATTTAATATTAAAGCATTATCTTCTTTAGGAGATATTTTTACATCATAAGGTCTCCCTACATTTAATTGATTTAATGTTTTTATTTTTTTAGTACCATTGAAATGATGAATTTCAATCTGATCTTCACCATTCTTATCGCTAAAAACTAAAACTTTTTCATTATTTTTAAAGAATTGAGGAAGCCTGTATCGTACACCATGCTTTTTACCCAATTGAAATACGGGACCATCCCAATTTCCCATAGTGAAAAACTTGCCTCTAGATGTATATGATAACATTTTGTTTTGACTATCTAAAGAATAGCTTTCTAGGTAATTTTGAGCGCTCACATATTTACGACTTTTTTGAATCATGGGGCTTCTAAAATCAATATCTATTATATCATTGCTAGATGATTTAATATCATATTTCCAGATATCTGCACCTGAATGATATACAATTGTAGACCCATCTGTTGATGCATTGCGTGCATAATAATTTTTGTGATTGGTGTGTTTTTCAATCTCTTTTCCAAGTTTTGTGCAAGAATAAATATTGCTAATTCCTTCATGGTCTGATATGAAAAATATTTTTTTGCCAATCAACATAGGTGATGCAAGATTGCCTTTAATATCTAGTAACTTTTTAAAGTCATTTTTGCCTTTTAAGTCGATCCAAATTTCACCAGCCGTACCACCACGATACCTTTTCCATCTAGCAGGATCAGCAGTGTTTTTACCAAGTATAATAGATGTGTTGTCTTTTGCTATATCATTGCCCATACCGAAAGATAGGCACGATGGGAAGCTGCCATTAATATTAACTGAATAGATATCAGACATTCTTTGGAATGGCATTCCATAATTACTAGAAAATAAAACCTCTTTGTTGTTTTTCCATCCGACAACTTTTACATGAGATCCAAAATAAGTCAATCTTCTAGATTCTCCTCCTAAAAGTGGCATTATATATACTTCCATATCGCCATCTTCTGTGCCAGTAAAAGCAATATGTTTTCCATCTGGTGAAATTCTAGGGCATGATACAGGTCCATGATTTGAGGTTAGGCGACTTAGGCTTTTGTCTTTGATGTTATAAAGCCATAAATCGTCCTCGCAAACAAAAACCAGATTGTTTTTGTGAATAGTAGGGAAGCGATAATAACCTGATTTTTTCATATTTTCTCCAGATTTTAATAAAAATTGAATAGAATATTAAGTAGCCTTTTAGATTTTTCAAATTATATTTTTTTTATTAGCAATTAAAAAAACTTTGTTATTGATAATGATTCTCATTATAATACAATATTGATAATGATTCTCATTATTATCAAAACAATATAAAAAAGGAGAAATAATGAAAAAATTGTTACTATTAGTTTCTATAGTATGTTTTGCTTTAAAAAAATGAAAAAAATATTTAACATATTATTTATACTGTCTTTTTTATATTCAAGTGAAATAAAAGAAAGAACTATTGATTCTATAA